>JAGXAF010000210.1 GCA_018971675.1 Bradyrhizobium sp. | reverse complement strand
CGTTTCCTTGTCCTTCGCCGGCCTGGTGGTTCTAGCGAGGAGCTTGAACCCGATCCCATCCCGAACTCGGCCGTTAAACTCCTCAGCGCCAATGGTACTATGGCTCAAGCCCTGGGAGAGTAGGTCGCTGCCAGGCCTGCCAAGGACAAGGCAATTCCTCTTTACGTGTCATGACCGAAAAACGCCGCTTCCTTTCGGGGAAGCGGCGTTTTTTTGTGCTTTTTTTCGCCAATATTTTCTTTGGAGGTTGGCCGCGCGCGATTTTCGGCCATGATTGCGGGACAGCATGCGGGCATTCCGATTTTAATTCCAGGTTCCGGTTCTCGACCTGCTCATTTCAAAATTAGTACGCCGCCTCGCCCTAAAATCAGAACCGCCCCCTTACCCGAGGAGATTCCCCATGCGCGAGTTCATTCGTCCCGTTGCTGCCGCGTTGAGCATCGCCTGCCTCGCGACCTCGATGGCCGTCATCTCCAACACCGATGTCCTGGCGCAGGCCAAGCAGCAGGCGGCGCCGGCGCAAGGTGCCCCGCAGGCCATGCCTCCGGTGAAGCAGATGGCGCTGACCGAAAAGCAGATCCAGGGCGTGCTTTCGGCGAGCAAGGATATGGATGCGATCACGGCGAAACTGCCGGAGAACGCCCAGCCCGATGCCAAGGCGATGGCGCAGATGGATGCCGTCGCGAAGAAGAATGGCTTCGCCAGCGCCCAGGAATACAACGACGTCACCGACAACATCGGCATGGTGATGTCCGGCATCGATCCGGCGACCAAGAAATATGTCGGCAACGAAGCGGTCGTCAAAGCGCAAATCGCCGAGGTCGAGGCCGACAAGAAAATGTCGCCGCAGGACAAGAAGGAAGCCATCGAAGATCTCAACGCCGCCCTGAAGAACCCGGCGCCGCCGATCCAGAACAAGGCCAATATCGACCTGGTGGTCAAATATTACGACAAGCTCGCTGCCTCGATGGCCAGCGACGAGCAGTAGGCCAGCTCTGAATAAAGAGGGCTCTGAATCAAAAAGGGCTCTGAATCAAATCCTGTGCGCGAAAACAAACGCCGCTTCCCGGGGAGGCGGCGTTTGTCATGGTGGAGATGCGCCGCGATGGCGGAGTGGAAGCTGAAGGATCGAATCTGGCATCGAACTCGCCGGGAGTTCTGACCAGCAGTTCCGAGATGTTGTCGCCGCCAAATTGCTTCGGAATCCGGGTGGACCGCAACCGCTTTGATATCTAGATTCTGCACCAGGCATCTTCGTCAAAACGGATCTGGAGCCGGCCATGAGCGGCTACCGCTTTGCGATCTTCGACACCGCCATCGGCGCTTGCGGCGTCGCGTGGAGTGATCGCGGCATTGTTGCGGTGCAGTTGCCGATGGGAAGCGAGAGCAAGACCCGCGGTCGCATCCGCCAGCGCCACGGCGATATCCCGGAAGCGGCGCCCACCGCTGAGGTGCGGTCGGCGATCGAGGGCATGGTTGAACTGCTCGCCGGCAAGCCGACTGACCTGAGGCAGGTCGTGCTCGACTTTGCGGAGGTCCCGGAATTCAACCGCGGTGTCTACGACATCGCGCGCGGGATCCCGCCGGGCAGGACGCTGACCTATGGCGATATCGCCAGAAAGCTCGGCGGCGTCGAACTGTCGCGCGACGTCGGCCAGGCGCTCGGCCGCAATCCATGCCCGATCGTGGTGCCCTGTCATCGCGTGCTCGCCGCCGGCGACAAGCCCGGCGGCTTCTCCGCCAATGGCGGCGTGGTGACCAAGCTCAAGATGCTGGAGATCGAGGGCGCGATCGTGAACTACACGCCGAGCCTGTTCGACTGATTGTCCCGGCGCGACCGCGGCTCGCGGCCTCGCCGGGTGACGTTACGCGGCGCGCGGCACCGAGACCTTGATCGAGGGCCGCTCCAGCATCTTTTGATTGAAGCTGTTGAGCTTTGGAAAAGCCTTCTGCCAGCCGCAATCGGCAAAACGAAAATCGAGATAGCCAAGCATGCAGACCAGTGCGATCTGCGAGACGTCGAATGGCCGCGACAGTGCCTCCGGATGGTTCTCGAAGTGCGCCATGCCTTTCCAGGCTCGGCTCCAGTAGTCGTCGGCCCATGCGTCCCACTGCAGCTCCTTTGGCCGCACCGTGCGCTCGTAACGGGACACCAGCATGGAATCCACCATGCCCTGCACCAGGGAATGATCGCTTTTGACCTTCCAGCGCGTCGCACCGGAGGCCGGAATGATTTTTCCGCCGCCCGCGAGTTCGTCGAGATATTCGACGATGACGTAGGAATCGAGGATCACGTCGCCATTGTCGAGGATCAAGACTGGCAGCTTCCTCACCGGGGTGATCTTCGAATATTCGTCATCAGGCTTGGTCGGCGCCACAGTTGTCGGAACCAATTCGATCTTGTCGATCAGCCCGAGTTCGATGGCCGCGATCCGTACCTTGCGGGCATAAGGGGAGGTGGGAGAAAATGTGAGTTTCATGCTGAATGTCCTTGTTCGTCCCTATCGTCATGCAGGTAAAAGGCGGGCATGACAAGTGAGGGAAATGGAAACGTTACCTTATGCCGCGATGATCTCCTGGCGTTGTTCACCGAGACCTTCGATGCCAAGCGTGACCACGTCGCCGACATTGAGGAAAGTCGGGGGCTTCATCCCGGTGCCGACGCCGGGCGGAGTGCCCGTGGTGAGGATGTCGCCGGGCAGCAGCGTCATGAATTGCGAGACGTAGGAAACGCACTTTGCCATGCTGAAGATCATGTTCGAGGTCGAACCGGTCTGGCGGCGCTTGCCGTTGACGTCGAGCCACAGCGACAGCTTCTGCACGTCGGCGATCTCGTCCTTGGTCACGAGCCACGGGCCGACCGGGCCGAAAGTATCGTGCGACTTGCCCTTGGTCCATTGGCCGAGGCGCTCGATCTGGAAATTCCGCTCGGAGACATCGTTGCAGACGCAATAGCCGGCGACGTGGTTGAGCGCGTCGGCTTCCGACACGTATTTGGCACGGGTGCCGATGACGGCAGCGATCTCGACTTCCCAATCGAGTTTGGTGGAGCCGCGCGGTTTCTCCACCGCATCGTTTGGACCGGAGAGCGCGGTGTTGGCCTTCAGGAAGAAGACCGGCTCGGCCGGGACCGGATTGCCGGTTTCCCTGGCGTGGTCGATATAGTTCAGCCCGATCGCGACGAATTTCGAGATGCCGGTGACCGGCGCTCCGAGCCGTGGCTTGCCGTCGACGGCGGGAAGCCTGGACGTATCCAGGCCAGCGAGCTTGGCCAGCGAGGCCGGTGAACAGGCCTCGCCGTCGAGATCCTTCACATGCGCGGACAGGTCGCGCAACTGACCGGATTTGTCGATCAGGCCTGGCTTTTCCTGGCCTTTGGCCCCGTAGCGAACCAGCTTCATATCTCGTCGCTCCCTTGATTTTGTTTCACTTGAGCGTTTCTTGCCATGTTTCATGGAGCAGTGCGGCGCGAAATTCAACTGCCCGCGCTGCATCGCAGCCACCCGGGCCGAGGAGCGATTATTTTGTAGCGTGACCTTCACCGCATACCTGAAGGCGTGGACGTCGCTCCGGATGCGTCCGGCGCTCGCTCTCATTTGCAGGAGCAAAAGATGCTGGTCTCCGGCATCCGAAACCAAATGGACAGAGGCCAATGATAACGCTTGAGCCCACCGACCACCCGTTGGCAGTCGATTTCCGAGACGGCCTCACAATCGAACGCGCGCAACAAATGGCTGAACAGCTTATGCATCGGTCACCGACCTCATGAACTAATTCATCTCGCCCACGGTCAGTCCCGTGGACGAGATGCCAGTTAGCCAAGCAGGTCTTCGCTGCACGCCGCGCCTACATCGTGCCGGGATAGGCACCGCCGTCGAGCAGGATGTTCTGGCCGGTGATGAAGCCGGACTTGGCGCCGCACAGGAACGCGCAGGCGAGGCCAAACTCCTCGGGATCGCCGACCCGGCCGGCGGGATTGCTCTTGCCGCGCTCGGCGATCAACTGATCCACCGTGATGCCCTTCCTGGCGGCTTCGGCTTCGGCGACCGGTCCGCGCAGGCGGTCGGTGTCGAACGGACCCGGCAGCAGGCCGTTGATGGTAACGTTGTTGATCACGGTCTTCCGCGCAATGCCGGCGACAAAGCCGGTGAGCCCGCTTCGCGCACCGTTCGACAGGCCCAGCACCTCGATCGGCGCTTTCACCGCGGCGGAGGTGATGTTGACGATGCGGCCGAACTTGCGGGCCATCATGCCGTCCACCGTCGCCTTGATCAGCTCGATCGGCGTCAGCATGTTGGCATCGATCGCCTTGATCCAGTCATCGCGGGTCCAGTTGCGGAAATCGCCGGGCGGCGGGCCGCCGGCATTGTTGATCAGGATGTCGGGATCGGGGCAGGCTTTCAGTGCGGCCGCGCGGCCGGCGGGCGTGGTGATGTCGCCGGGAACTTCGGTCACGGTGACGTCGGGGCTCAGTTTGCGGATCTCCGCCGCCGTCTTTGCCAACGCCTCGGCGCCGCGCGCGGTCAGGGTGACATGCACGCCCTCGGCCGCCAGCGCCATCGCGCAAGCGCGTCCCAATCCCTTGCTGGAGGCGCATACGATGGCGCGCCGGCCTTTGATTCCAAGATCCACTGTCTCGCTCCCGTGACGCCCGATGATTTTCGAAAGTTCGATGCGCCACTTTAACGAGCCCGGGAAGCCCCGAGTAAGGGAACCCCTGCCGCGCCAAACGCATGGCAACGCAGGCCAGCGCGGGGGCGATACGCGCGCCCGCCGATATTCATCGGTCGCGCTTCAGGCGATCGATATAGGCCGTGACTTCAGGCGACAGCGAGCGGAAGCCTTTTTGCCCGGCCATCGACAGCCATGGCCGCAACTGCGAACCGGCGAGGTAGGCTGGCTGCCGGTCTGCTGGCACCAGCTGGTCGAAAATCAGCACCAGTGTGACCGCGACCAGGCCGACGCGCGCCGCGCCAAGGAGGGCGCCGCCGAGCCGATCGCCGAGGCCGGTCTCGGTTCCGATGACGTCGTCCAGCGCCATCCGCGCCAGCCAGCCGAGCGCCATGCCGGCGACCAGAAAAATCGCGAAGAACAGTACCGGGTTCCGGGTCACTGGCGCATCGCCTACGCCGATCGCAGGCGCAAGCAGCGACATGATCCAGACCGCGACCGGCATCGCGACCAGATAGGCCAGGATCGTGATCGCGCTGCGCAATAGCCCGGCCCGAAAGCCCGCGGCCACGGCAATAGCCAAAGCGAGACAGACGACGATATCGAAGCTGTTCATGGAGGGGGTTTTCCGGGCGCGATACGTCCGTGGCTGGACCTTTATTGCCGGTCTGGCAAGATCCGGCCACGCAGATTTAGCGGGATAAGGGTCGGATTCGGCATCATAATTTACGGAAAGATCGCCCTCGGCCCTTTCCAAAGCCATCCTGCATTGATACATACCGCTCGCGGCCCAAGGGCTCTGCCCGGGTTAGCCTTCTCAGGAGCCTTCACGGGATCGATCGGCGCTCTCAGGCGTTGGGGGCTCGTTTCGGCAGCGGCTTTTGACAAGGCAGCGCAAAGGTTTATCGCGGGGTGGAGCAGCCCGGTAGCTCGTCAGGCTCATAACCTGAAGGTCGTAAGTTCAAATCTTACCCCCGCAACCAAGACTCGCCCGTTAAGTCAAAGGCTTAGCGGGCGTTTGCTTTTTAGGGCCCGGCGTTTTCGTCATGCTCGCGAATACTATGCAAAACCAACGAGCTGCCATTGCGTCGCTCGTCGTGCCGGCCAGTGCATGGCACATGGATGAACTAGCCGGATGTTCGTGCAGCGTCCTACCTGAATAGCCCCTTCGCGATCTGGTCCATCGCCGGCTTATGGT
>JAGXAF010000209.1 GCA_018971675.1 Bradyrhizobium sp. | reverse complement strand
GCCAAGGGCCAGAACTTTGCGAAACTCGAGGCGGCGTTCAACCAGGTCATCAAGGCGACCGAGCAGCGCATCGAATACCTGACCTCCGACGTCAAGACGCTCGAGGATTTGCTGGCCAAGGGATACACCACGCGGCGCAATCTCGAGGATCGTCGTCACGAGCTCGCCGATGCGCAGCAGCGCAAGGAGGACACCCAGAACGAAATACTGAAGCTGCGATCGCAGAAGATGGATCTGGAGACGCAACGCGACCACGATATCGAGCAATCGCAATTCGCGCTCAATGAAGCGCGCCGGCAAATGGACAGCACGGCCGAGATGCTGAGCCAGAACACCCAGGTGATGAGCCCGATCGAGGGGCGTGTGCTTGAGATCAAGACCTCCGCGGGCTCGGTGCTCGCCGTCGGCACGCCGGTCGTCGTCATCGAAAGCGAAGGCAGCAAGCTCGATGCGCTGGTCTACATCCCGGCCCAAAGCGGCAAGGACGTCAAGCCCGGCATGGAAGTTCGCGTCGAACCCAGCACCGTGAAGCGCGAGGAATTCGGCACCATGATCGGCACCGTGGTGACGGTCTCGGAATTCCCGATCACGCCCCAGGGCATGGCGGCGGTGCTGCACAACGACAATCTCGTCACCCGCTTCGGGCACGACGGACCATCCTATGCAGCGACGATCAGGCTCGAGCAGGACGCCGGCACCGTCAGCGGCTATCGCTGGGCGGTCGGGCAGGGGCCTGCCCTTCGTCTCACCAGCGGGACGCTGGTCCGGGCGGAAATCACCACGCGAAAGCAACGTCCGATCGATATGGTGGTGCCGATCATGAAGCGGTTGACCGGAATTGAGTGATCCATCCCCGACTTCACCGGCTTCGGAACAGGCGGCCCCGCCGCCGCAGCGCACGCGCGGGCGTTTCCGGCGCCAGGCCGTGAAGCGGACGCCGACGGTCCTGCAGATGGAGGCCTCCGAATGCGGCGCCGCGGCGCTGGGCATCGTGCTTGCCTATTACGGCGCCTGGATTCCGCTGGAGCAACTGCGCACCGCCTGCGGCGTCTCGCGGGACGGCAGCAAGGCCAGCAACATCGTCAAGGCAGCGCGCAGCTTTGGCCTCGCGGCCAGGGGTTTCCGCAAGGAGCCCTCGACGCTGCACGAGATGCCGATGCCCTGCATCATTCACTGGAACTTCAACCATTTCGTGGTGCTGGAAGGCATCGACGGCGACCGCGTCTATATCAACGATCCCGCGCTCGGGCGGCGGCGGATCGACATGACGGAGCTCGATCTCGCCTTCACCGGCGTCGTGCTTACCATGGAGCGCACCGAGTCCTTCAAGAAACAGGGCAGCGAACCCAGGGGATTGCGGCTGTTGCTGCGCGAATTGCGCGGCTCGACGACGGCGGTCGGGCTTCTCGTGGTGGTCAGCCTCGCGCTGGTGGTGCCCGCCATCGTGGTTGCGGGATTTTCCAAGATCTTCGTCGACGATATTCTGATCCGGCACACCTCGAACTGGCTCGTTCCGTTGCTGATCGGCATGGCCATCACCGCGGCGTTCCGCGCCATCCTGACCATGGTGCGCCAGTCGCTGCTGCTGCGGCTGCAAACCAAGCTCGCCGTGGTCATGATCAGCCGTTTTCTCTGGCACGTGATGGCGCTGCCGGTCGAGTTCTTCACCCAGCGCCATGCCGGCGACGTGGCGAGCCGGGTGTCCGCCAACGAGCAGATCGCCCGGTTGCTCTCAAGCGGGATCGCGGCCAACGCGCTCAACCTGACATCGGTGGTTTTTTTCGCCGCCGCGATGGCGATCTACGATCTCCCGCTGGCGGCGCTCGGTGTCGGCATGTCGCTGATGAACGTGCTGGCGCTGCGGTTGATGGGCGACCGCCGGCAGGACGTCAGCCGCAGCCTGGCGATCGAGCGCGGCAAGCTGGTCGGCGCCACCGTGAGCGCCGTCCGCACCATCGAAACGCTCAAGGCCAGCGGGCTGGAAGACGAAGCCTTCGGCCAATGGGCCGGAATCCAGGCCAAGGCCCTCAACGCGGAGCAGGAGCTCGGGGTCTCCTCGGCGCTGCTCGATCTGATGCCGACGCTGTTCTCCGGGTTGACGGTTGCGGCGATCCTGGGCTTTGGCGGCTTGCGCGTGATCGAGGGCTCGCTCACGCTGGGGAGCCTGATCGCGTTCCAGTCGCTGATGGCCAGCTTTTCCGAGCCGGTCAACGAACTCGTAAACTACGTCGGAAGCTTTCAGACCATCAAGGGCGCGCTCGAGCGTCTCGAGGACGTCTACAACTATCCTGTCGAGGATTCCGGCAAGGCCGTCGCCGCGGATCGCTTTCCGCCCAAGCTGGCCGGCAGGGTCGAGCTTCACAACATCCAGTTCGGCTACTCCGTGCTGGAGCCGCCATTGCTGGCCGACCTTTCCATCAACGTGCCGCCGGGCGCCAGGATCGCGCTGGTCGGGGCCTCCGGCAGCGGAAAGTCGACGCTGGCGAAGCTGATCTGCGGCTTGTACCGGCCATGGTCCGGCGAAATCCGCATCGACGGCTGGACCTTGCCGGAAATTCCGCCGCAGGTATTCGCCAATTCGGTTGCCTATGTCGATCAGGACGTCTTCCTGTTCGAGGGCACCGCGCGCGACAATCTCACGCTATGGGACGCGACGGCCACCGAAGCCGACCTGTCGCAGGCCTTGCGGGATGCGGCGATCCACGAGGACATCGCGGCGCGGGCCGGAAACTACGACTGTTATGTCAACGAGGGCGGCACCAATTTCAGCGGCGGCCAGCGCCAGCGCATAGAAATCGCCCGGGCGCTGGTTTCCAATCCGTCGGTCATCGTGCTGGACGAAGCGACCGGCGCGTTGGACCCGATCACCGAAAAATCCATCGACGACAGCCTGCGGCGTCGCGGCTGTACCTGCATCATCATCGCGCATCGGCTGAGCACGATCCGCGATTGCGACGAAATCATCCTGCTGCAGCAGGGCAAGATCGTCGAGCGGGGAACCCATGAGCAACTGATGGCGCTTCAGGGCGCCTATGCCAAACTCGTGGCTCAGGAATGACCGAAGGCTTCCTCCAGCGGACGGCCGCCGTCGATCAGGGCGCGACAGCTTCGTTGCCGGCGCGCATCATGCTCGATGGCCGCCAGCCGCAGCTTCTCGACAATCGTGACCACGCGCTGCGGGTCACGGCAGGGCACGTCGATATTTTCGCGGTCGGCATCGCCGAGGGGTATGACGAAGGCGTCCGGCACCATCTGTTTCGCCTTGAAGCCGGCGAGATCGCTCTCGACCTGCAGGACACCGTCGACAGCCGCGGCACGCGGGTTCGGGTGATCGCCGTCGGCGGTCCCGGCGCCGAAGCCTTGCTCACGCCCCGGCGCGAGATCACGCCCGATCTGGTCATCGGCTGGATCGTGCGGCTGGCCAGGCTGATGGCGGGCCCGAATCCGGGCTGGGAGATCCCGGAAGTCCGGCCGGTCGAGGAGATTCCGTCCGGCGAACGCCGTCGCGGCCCGGCACGCGATATCGTCTGGGTTTCGCTGCAGACGGGGACCGCGAGGCTGATGGGGCTTGGGCCGGCTTTCGCCGCGGGCGGACCGCCGTTGCCGCTGACATCGGGGATGTGGCTGGAAGCCGGATCATCGCCATGTGCTGCGGTCAGCACCACCGAGATGCCGGATACGGAAACGTTGTGGCGCGCCGTCGATCAGTTCCGGCTCGGCGTCATCGCGGGAATTGCCGACCACCTGGCGCGCGATGCCGGGCGCGAGGCGCAGCGCCTGGTCCGTCGCAACGAACTGACGACCTTGCAGACCTTCGAGACCTTCGATCGCTTGTCGGCGATCATAACGCGGCGGAACGATCGCGCGGCGATGCAGACCGATCCGTCGGATCCGTTGCTCGCGGCTTGCCAGATCGTCGCGGAGGCGGTGCGATCGCCGTTTGTCGCCTCGCCGCGGCCGGCGCCGGCGCGACACGACTTCGCCGACGTGATCGAGATCGCCCGGATTGCGCGGCTGCGGGTTCGCCGGACGTTGTTGCGCGGCGACTGGTGGATGCAGGACGTCGGCCCGTTGCTGGCCTGGCATGGCGAGCAGCGCCATCCGGTCGCATTGCTGCGGGGCACGGGTCGCCGCGGCTACACCATGATCGAGCCGGCGACGGGGACGCACCGTGCGCTGGACCGGTCGCTGGCCATGGAACTCGCCCCCGAAGCCGTCACGTTTTATCCGGCGCTGCCGGCGCGCCCGCTTGGATTCGGCGATCTCGCCGCCTTTTCGTATCGTCACTCGAGGGGCAATGGTGCCCGTATTATGCTGGCTGTCGGCATGATCGGCGCCCTGTCACTGGTGGCGCCGTTCATCACCAACGTCCTGATCAACTCCGTGATTCCGCGGACCGAACTCGACCAGCTGGCATTTTGCGCGCTCGCGCTGGTGGTGACCGCGATATCGATGGCCGGCGTTCAGGCGATACAGGCGATGGCGATGCTCAGGGTCGAGGGCCTGATCGACTGGCGACTGCAAGCCGCGGTGATCGACCGCCTGCTCAGGCTGCCGGCGTCCCTGTTCCGCGAGTACACGGTCGGCGATTTCGTCGATCGCGCGATGGGGGTCGACACCGCGCGGCGCATCTTCACCGGCCGTGCGTTGCGCGGGATGATGGCCGGGCTGTTTTGCTGGTTCAGCATCGGCCTGATGCTTTATTACGATCTCAGGCTCGGGCTGATCGCAACGCTGCTGACGGTGTTCCGGGCGCTCTTGATCGTCGCCATCAGTGCGATACGGCTTTATCACGAAACCAGGCACTTCAACCTGCAGGGCAGGATCGGCGGCTTCGTGCTGCAGCTCGTTTCCGGGGTCGGCAAGCTCCGCGTCGCTGCGGCGACGGCGCGTGCGCTGGCGGTGTGGTCGAGACTGTTTGCGACCCAGAAGCAGTATTTCATCGCCTCCCAGCATGCCGCCAACGCGCTCGGCGTGTTCGAGTCGGCGTTTTCGACCGTCGCCACGCTGATCATATTCGCGGCGGCTACGTTCATGAACAGCAAGCTGTTGCTGGACGTCGGCGGCTTTCTCGCCTTTTTCGCCGCGTTCGGGCAATCGATGGGAGCGGTCGGCGCGTGGGCGATGGGCGTCAGCGAGGGGTTGATCGCAATCCCTCATCTGCGGCGCCTGCAGCCGTTGATTTCGGGCGTCACCGAGATTTCGGAAGATCGCAAGTCGCCGGGAGAGTTGTCGGGGGCGATCGAAGTGTCCCGCCTGACCTTCCGCTACGTACCGAGCGGGCCGCCCGTGCTCGACAACGTCAGTTTGAGGATCGCGCAGGGCGAATATGTCGCCATCGTCGGCCCGTCGGGCAGCGGAAAATCCTCGCTGTTCCGGCTGCTGCTGGGGTTCGAAAAGCCGGAATCGGGCGCTGTATTTCTCGACGGCAAGGCCATCGATACGCTCGACATCAGCGCCGTGCGTCGCCAGTTTGGCGTCGTGCTGCAGAACGCAAGGCTCGCCAACGGCAGCATCTACGACAATATCTGCGGCGGCGTTCAACTGCCGCTGGAGCAGGCATGGGAAGCCGCGCGGCTCGCCGGCCTCGATGCGGACATCAAGGACATGCCGATGGGCATGCATACCGTGGTTTCCGAAGGCGTGAACACGCTGTCCGGAGGCCAGCGGCAACGGATCATGATCGCCCGCGCGGTCGCCCGCCGCCCCCGCATTCTGCTGTTCGACGAGGCCACCAGCGCACTCGACAACCAGACGCAGGCGATCGTCAGCGCATCGCTCGGCAACCTCAACGTGACGCGGATCGTGATCGCGCATCGGCTGAGCACCGTGCGTCAGGCGGACCGCATCGTCGTGATCGTCGACGGCAAGATCGTGCAGGCCGGAA
>JAGXAF010000208.1 GCA_018971675.1 Bradyrhizobium sp. | reverse complement strand
CACGGATCAAGTCCGAGGGCATGCTTCGCTTGAAAACGCTCTTAAGGTGCGATGCCGCGCGGGGATATTCCAGCGGACTCATTCCAGGTCCAGGCGAGGCGTGGAGTTCTTCGCCACGGCGTTGATGGTTCGGTTGGCGGCGTAGGAACCAGGTCTGCCGAAAGAGCCGGCAAGGCCTTTTTGGGTGGGCCTGTCCATGAGGTCTACCGAACCTCAAAAAAGTTGCGGCCGAGCCTTGGGGGAGGCTCGGCCGCGCGCGACCCGGTCTGGGACGGGAGGGGTGGGGATGTGACCGGATCGCGTGTCCTGTTGTGATGTCCTGACGCTGTTAGCGGGCGCTCGCGGTGGCGGGTGCCGGGTGTTGGTCGCCGAGCGAGACCCAGACATTGGGATCGGCCTGTGATTGACGCTTGATGAAGCGGTAGCCCGTCTCGTTCCAGGCGACGACGTTTTCGTTCTGGTTGTCGAGGATGAACTCGCCCTTGTCGGTTTTGACGGTCAGCACCGCATGGCCTTCGCCGTTCTTGTCGCGCACCACCGTGATCAACAGCGCTTCGCGCGGCCAACCGGCATCGATCAGCATCTTGCGCTTCATCAGCACGTAGTCCTCGCAATCGCCGTAGCCATCGGTCGGCAGCGACCATTTTTCGATCACGCCCCAATGCTCCATGTCGGTCATCGGCTTGACATTCTCGTTGACCCAGCGATTGACCTTGAGCAGATCGCGCCAGGCCGTCTGCGACAACACGATGTCGCGCGGTTGCGACGGCCCGCTGGGGCATTCGTTGGGATTGTCGGCGCAGAATTCGACCCAGCCGACCGGCGCACGCGTGGGTTCGCCGAGGCTTGCAAAGACGACTCCGTCTGCGGCATGCGCCGAGAAGCTGATTCCAAACAGGACGGCGGCAAGCGCCAATCCCTTCCCCTGTCCCTTGCTCCCGAACATTGTGGCCCCCGTTTCTTGTTGGAGCCACGTTTCGCACAAAGGTTTTGCGCCGCCGCTAAGTAAGCCAAGTACAATTTACGCGAGTACGAGTAAAAGGCGCGGCGAATTCGATCTGTACTTGAATGAAGTTCGACTAAAATTTGAAGTATTCGTAATTGATTCAAATTTTACGCGTTAACCCGGGAATGCCGGCCATCGCGCGGTTTGCGGCGGCAACCACCGCGCGCGTTAACCGGTCGCGCACCGGCGGGAAAGGCCTGGATGCGCCAGCCGGTGGCATGGCCACGATGTTTGCAGCGCGGAAACCGGGGGCAGACCTTTAACACGGCGTTGACGCTATCTCTCACCGCCGTGAAAACGGAGCCGCGGCGCCGAGTGGATGCCGTTCTTACCGCCAGCCCGGTTGCATCTGAGACCAGCCCTCTTGCTGCACCCGGGGATAGTATTGTCCGCCACCGCGGCGGGTAACGCCGGCTCGGGCGTTCATGGGCTGGAACAGGAATCCGAAGCCGTCGTCGCCCGGGACGTCCGCAACGTCGATATCGGTCGTAGGCTGCCGCGTGATAAAGCCGCCCTGCGGCTGGTTGCTCAGCACCGCGACGAATTCGGTGCGGTAGTTGGTCTCGCGGCTCAGCGGCTCGTCGGAGACGATGATCGAGGAACGGGGCACCGCGGTCGCGGCCAGCCGGTCGAGCAGATCCTGCGGGATGGTGATGCGGTCGAGCGCGTCCTTGGCATCATCGCCGTTGTCGATCGTCACCACGCTCCAGCGCAAGCCCTGATCCTTGCGCGCCATTGCCGTGAAGATGTGTGTGCCGATCGGCCTGTCGGGATCGCGGATCGTGACCGGCACCTCGATGCTGGCGTCGAACACCTCGCCGCCGCCGTCGGGTGCCGGCTTGTGGGTGTCGCGCCGCACGTAAAGCTTGCGGGTCGCGCGGCTGATGTAGACCGAGACCGGCTCAAGCGCGAGCCTGGCCTCGGTCGCCGCCTTGGCGGTGTCGGCTTTCCTAGCCGCGGCCGCCTTCAGCGCATCCCTGGCGGCGGCAGCCGCGTCGAGTTTTGCCTTGGCGCCAGACTTGTCGGCGTCGAGCCGGCTTTCAGCGTCCGCGACCTTGGCGGCGGCCTTCTGCTTCAGATCCTCCGCGCGCGCCTTCGCCTGGTCAGTCCTGGCGTTGGCGAGCGCCTTGTCGGCGTGAGCCAGTTCCGCGTTGGCGCGGGTTCTGGCCAGGTCCAGCCTGCGCACCGCCGTCGAAAGCGAAGCGGTCTCGCGCGTCGCGGCTGCGGAGGCTTTCCTGGCCTCATCGGCGGCCTTGGCGGCGTCCTCGGCCTCGCGCGTGGCCGTCTCGGCGCGAGCGGGAACTGCCGCGATGGCGTCCGCGTTCGGCTGGAACAGCAATTGGTGGGAGAAGTCGACCGGCGCGGCATCGACCGGCGAGATGATCACCCGCATCCCGATCCGCGTCTTGTCGAACAGCTTTTCCGCAAAGCCGTAGGGCATCCGTATGCAACCGTGCGAGGCGGCATAGCCGGGCAGGGGGCCGCCGTGCAGCGCGATGCCGTTCCAGGTGATGCGTTGCATGTTCGGCATCCACGCATCGTCATACATGGTCGAATGATGGTCCTTGTCCTTCTCGATGACCGCAAAGACGCCGGCGGGGGTCTCGCGTCCCTTGATGCCGGTCGATACCGGCGCGCGCAGGATCCAGCCGTCGGCGTCGTAGAACGTGACCTGCTGGGCCTTGATCGACACGATCGCCATGATCGGCTCGCCAGCAGCGCGTGGCGCCACCGCCTCGACAGAGGGCGCGGGGCGCGCCTGTCTCGCCACGGCGTCGGCGACCGGCGCCGTCAATGCGGCCATCGCCGCGAGCGTGACAACAGCGAAACGGCTCCAGCGCCGCATCGCCACGCTGGATTGCTCCGCCGCAAATCGATCTGCCATGCCATGCCCCGGTTGCAATGCGTGTCTGCGCCAGAGCCCGGTTCCGACGGAATCGGAACGGGGCTCCGGATTCTTGTTTTGACGCGCTTTCTTCATGCGAACCGGTATCCACCCACGGATCAAGTCCGAGGGCATGCTTCGCTCGAAAACGCGCTAGCGGCAGCAATTCTCTGTTATTAGACAGCCCGCACAGGAAAAAAAGAGTACGCGGCCGAAATTGGCATTTTTTCGACTGCGGGCGAATATCCGAGGCGAGGACGGACGCGCGAAAGCGAACTCTCGACTGGGCGACCGAATGACCGGTTCAGAGGCTCACCGGCAGAGAACGGCGTCTTCGAGCGCGTCGGCGAGCTGCTCGTGCATGAATTCGAGCGCAAAGCCTTCTTCGAGGTTTCGCACCACGCGGGCGGCGACTTTGCCGAGCAGGACCTGCGACTTCAGCGGCGGGCGGTTTTCCGCGGCGATGGCCGCACCCGACAATGACATGTCGATGATGCGGCAGGTCATCTTGGTGCCGTCCTCCAGCGTCAGCAGTGCGATCGGGTTGCGCGGGACGATACGGTCGTGCCGGCGGTCTTCCGGCAGGTTGAGAATGTCGCGGTTGGCGAGCCAGGTCAGTTGGGCTGCGAGCTTGTCGCGCTTGCGGGCCGTGGCGCCCACGGTCATCGCAAAGCCGTTGTCGATGATGCGGGTGATCTTGCCCTCGACCCGGCCGATATGATCGAGATAGGCGATCACGCGGTCGCCGACATTGCCGATGCCGGGCGCCAGCAAGGCGAGACCTCCCGGCGACATATTGATGATCTGGCAGGGAAACTCGCGCCGGTCCGGCAGCATGTAGCGCCCTAGCAAATGGACCCTCACCCGCTGGAAGCGTCGTCGCTCCTCGGCGGCCGGAAGGGTCGATTTTTTGTGCGCCAACGCCATTTTCGCCACCCGACAACCGGCCTTCGCTGTCGCCCGACCCTAAGGCCGTCAGGGTTAATGAGTGGTTACCCTGGCGGTATGAATAAGGGTCAAGCTGTTTTTGCCGCAGATGGCGCCGCCGATAGCGGGGCCGGTCCTCTGGCTGACGAGCCCGGAATGTTACCCGGCCGCGGCGAACGATTTGTGCGCGCCGTTCGGCACTTCGATATCGACTTCCAGCGTCGAGACCTGGGGGCCTCGTTCCATCCGGATCACGATCTTGTCCTGGTCGATGTCGACATGGCGCTGGACCGCGGCGAGGATTTCCGCGCGCAGCAGTTCCAAAAGGTCGGACTGGCCGCGCAGCCCGCGTTCATGCGCCAGCAGAATCTGCAGCCGCTCGCGAGCGACCGGCGCGGTCGCCTTGCGGCCGTTGATGAGCCGTAACAGATTCATCACGCGGCCCTCCGGCCCAGCAGCCGGCTCATGAACCCCTTGCGTTCCGTCGGGACGGTCATCGCGATCGTCTCGCCCATCAAGCGGTTGACCGCGTCGACGTAGGCGCGGGCCGGCGCGCTATCGGCATTGTGCAGGGTCACCGGCGATCCGACATTGGAGGCGCGCAGCACGTCCTGGCTCTCCGGGATGATGCCGAGCAGGGGGGTTGCCAGGATTTCAAGGATGTCCTCGATCCCGAGCATTTCGCCGCGCGAGGCGCGCCCCGCATCGTATCGCGCGATCAGGATATGCTTCTTGACGCACTCGCCCCGCTCGGCCTTCACGGTCTTGGAATCGAGCATGCCGATGATGCGGTCGGAGTCGCGAACCGAGGAGACTTCGGGATTGGTGACGATCACCGCCTCGTCGGCGTAGCGCATCGCCAGCATCGCGCCGCGCTCGATACCGGCCGGGCTGTCGCACAGGATCCAGTCGAACCGGGGGCGCAGTTCGGCGATGATCCGGCCGATGCCCTCGTCGGTCAGCGCGTCCTTGTCGCGGGTTTGCGAGGCCGGCAGCAGCCACAAATTCTCCAGCCGCTTGTCGCGGATCAGCGCCTGTTGCAGCTTGGCGACGCCCTGCACGACGTTGATCAGGTCGAACACCACCCGTCGTTCCGCGCCCAATACCAGGTCGAGGTTGCGCAAGCCCACGTCGAAGTCGATCACGACCACGCGTTGTCCCATTTGCGCCAGCGCGGCACCGAGAGCGGCGGTGGAGGTTGTCTTGCCGACGCCGCCTTTGCCTGATGTCACGACCAGGACCTTAGCCATTTTCTTCTCCTCCTGTGTTCAACTCAGCGGCTCAATTCGCATGACGTTACCTGCCAGCGATGCCTGGGCCGGGCGATGGCGCAGGCTCTCGCTGATGTCTTCCGCGGTCATATAGAAGCCGTCGATGGCGAGCAGCTCGGCTTCGATCTTCTGGCAAAAGATCCGTGCGGAGGCATTGCCTTCGATCCCCGCCATCGCGCGGCCGCGGAGCGCGCCGTAGACGTGGATCGAACCGCCGGCGACGATCTCGGCACCGGAGCCGACCGAGCCCAGGACCGTGATGTCGCCTTCGGTGAACACGACCGACTGGCCGGAGCGGACCGGACTTTCGATCAACAGCGAGGCTGGTTTCGCCTTGCCCTTGGGCTGCTCCTTCTCGCGGATCTCTTTCGGATCGTTCTGCGCCAGCATGCAGTTGCGCCCGCCGGTCAGCAAAGGCGGCATGCTCGTGGTGACCTGATCCTGGCCCACGCCTTCGAGGCCGAGGATGCGGATGTTGCGTTGCTCGAGACATGAGATCAGATGCGCGATGCCGGATTGGCTGAGTTCCAGCGCGGACAAATCGAGCACCACAGGCTTGCCGACAAAAAAACCTGGCGAACGGCCCAGCGTGGCGTCGATTTCCTCGAGCCAGCCGGCGATCGGCACCACAGGCGAAAACACGAACGCGACATAGGACCGCCCTCGCATCCGAATGAGCTGACGGGTCGGCGGCGTCACGGCGTTCATAGGTGATCGACTCGGAAATGGTTCTCGAATGGTTAAGAATGGGACGGCGGTAGTTAACGATGGGTTAATGACGCGCGTCCGGCTGAAGGCGCGAATGTGACCGTTTGAGGTCGAGGTTGCGGCAGGGGGCGCGGCCAGCGGCTGGCTTGGGCGCACCGCGGGCAAATGGAGTGAGCTTCATCACGTCCGCGTACCGGCTTGCCGGCCGGCTCACCCTGAATTTGCCGGTCAAAGCGAACG
>JAGXAF010000207.1 GCA_018971675.1 Bradyrhizobium sp. | reverse complement strand
CGAAGTCGTGTGGTCCTGACGCCCCGACGCTGGCGTCAAGTTCTTAAGAAGCTAACGCTTCTCAGGGATGACGGTGGCAAGAAAGCCCGGTCACCGGGGAGATCACGAAGTAAGTCGTAAAACCATTCGCGCAGGGAAAACCGGAGTTACCCGGTTGAGCCTGTGGTCCTGCTCCCGTGCTTTTTGTTGCACGGGACCCATGGGTGCAATCGGCACCCGGTTTTCCCTGCGCCCTCCGCACGACAAGGGGGCGAGAGATACGCAAAACTCGGACGCATCGCGCCGCGAGAATGCGAACCGCTATCGTTGGCCGTCTAACAGGTTGAAACGAACAACTGCGCGCGGCCGGCGCCGCGCCCGGCGTCACACGGCCTTACAGATGCGCGACGACGGCGAGCCGGCGAATGCCCTTGTTGCGGTAGGCATCCAGGAATGCGTTGTAATCGCGGAACGAAACGCAGCCGTTGGAATCGCCCTTGGGACCGAGCATGAAGCTGTGAGCGAGCAGGCCCGCGCGTCCATAGATGGCCCCCTCGCCGCCGACCGGATTGAGCCGCAGCGCGGCGACGCCATGGAACAGCGACTCGCGCGGCTTCAGGTCATAGAGATGCGGCGGCGTCACACCGCGCATCCGGATGTTGGCGGAGCGCGGATCGTCGAGGCTGGAGCCGAGGCCGGAATGGGCTTCCAGCCTGGTGCCGTCGGGCAAATAGACCATGTGGGCGGAGATATCATAGACGGCGGTCTGGCGATCGTAGAGCGCGCCGGTGCCGAGGGAAGCGATATTCTGGCTGGCGGAGCCGAGCGAGCCGGTGCTGCCGACGTCGGCCGAAGCATAGGCGAGCGCCGATGAGGAGGACGATCCCGAAGACTGCGACTTCCCGAACAGCCGCTCAAAGATCGTCAACGGCTTTTCCGGCTTCCATCCCGGCTCTTCAGCCGATGCGACCGATGTCGCGCCGGTTTTCACACCGGCCTTCGCATCGGATTTGGCGCGTTGCGCCATGTCGTGGATCAATGCGCCAGAAGCCTTCGCCGGCTTTGCCTCGGCCCGTGACGGCGGCATCGGAACGGCGTCGGCGTTCCGGCGTTCCGGCATCGGCGCGAGTGCGGCGACGCGGCGCTCCGGTTGCGGCGGTGCGGCCGCGACCGATCGCGGCGCGGACGCTGCAAAACGTTCGTCGAACGAGATCGACGGCGCCGGCGGAACGATTGCGGGCGCGGCCGTGACCGGCATGGTTTCGACGATCACGCTGCTGTTGGCAACCTGCACCGGTTTGCGGATCACGGGCGTCGCTCGCCTGACCGCGGCTATTTCGACGTTGCTGTCATTTGCGGACGGATAGATGCTGGCGCCGAAAACATTGTTGTAGATCGTCCAGCCGCAGCCGATGATGAGGCACGCAACGGCGGCGCTGCCAACGAAACGATACGGAACGGCTTTGCGCGGAAAATTCCTGGGAGTGTCGGCCGCAAACTCAAAACACGCACTCGTACTCATACGCCTTGCATCCAGACTGGTTCCACCTTGTTCCCCTTCCAGGCAGCGCTCGATCTGCAAGCCAGCGGCACATCCGAACGCAAACCCGTGCGTGAACCGCCACCGTCAAAAAAGTTCCGGTGAACCGTCTCGCAAAGGTGCGGAGCGTCATTAAGGCGACTTTTCGTTAAATGGGGATTAAGTGCGGGCGGATGTTGGGCAAGCTCCATTTTGTCCCGTGGTGAGACAGCTTATGGATAAAAATAGCTTAACGTATTCAATGAATTGGTGCTGAACTCCCCGTTCAGCCGGCTGTCCAAAAAACGCCCGATTGCGGCATCGCTGGTCTGGCACTCGGCCGAACTCTCGCGGTGAACCTGATGGGCCGAATTACTCCAGTTCAGGCGGCGGCGAGCGGTCGAGTACGTCGCGCCTGGCGCCATCGACAAGATCGAGGCCGTAGGTTTCGATCGTCAGCGGACCGCGCTTGCGCGGCAGTTCAGCGACCCGTTCGATATGGGCGAAGGTCTGATCGAGGTAGAGCTGTCGTTCGCTGCGCAGTTCGTCGACATACAATAGATGACCGGCTAGCAGCGCTGGATCCGGCTCGGGCATGTTGGCCCAACGGATGCGTTGCGTCGGCTGTAGTACGCAGGTGCCCTTTGGCAGATAGAACACAAGCCAGCTGGTGGTGCCGTAGTCAGGCGCCAGGATGCAGCTGGCGCCGACGCGCTGGCGAACCGCTTCGATCTCGCTGGCCAGTTCGCGCCAGCCGACGCCGACGCTGCGCACGGTGGCGTCGCGGCGATAGCCGGTGAGCATGCCGGTATCGGCCTGCAAGGTCAGCAGCGCGAACAGCACGATGCCGGAAGGAGCCGCCCAGCGCAGGCTGAAATCGGCAAGCCGCTGCCAGCGCGCGTCCCATCGCACCAGATGGGCGGCGACGGCGGCCGCGATCGCAAAGGCAGGGTAGACCGGTGCGAACCAGTTGGCCTCGACGCGAGCATGCAGCGAATGCCAGACGAAATACAGCACGATGATCCAGAACATCGCGCCGATCAGCACGCGCGACGCCAGCGCGCCGGCATCGCGCCGGAACAGCGCGCCAAGCCCCATCGTGCCGAGAATCCAGACCAGCGGCGTCGCGAACCCGATCTGGGTCGGAATCAGTTCGGTGATGAAGGTCGGCCTGAAATCGTCGATACGTGCGCGGCCGAACTGCTTGAGGAACGAAACCCAATGGTGATCGGCATTCCAGAGGATCACCGGCATAAACAACGCAAGCGCCACCAGACCGCCGAGATAGAGCCATGGCGAGAGCAACCAGCGCCGCAATCCGGGAACGCCGACCAGCCAGATCAGGATCGCCGAGCCGAAGAACAGCGCGGTGTATTTCGACAGCAGCGCGGCTCCGGCCGCGGCACCGACCGCGAGCCACCATACTCCGCGTCCGCTCTCCAGGACCTTGGCGAGACAAAACAGCAGGAAACTCGAGGTTACCAACAGCGGGGAGTCCGGCGTGACGATCATGGTGCCAACCGCCGCCATCAGCGTAACGTTGAGCAAAATAGTCGCGGTCGCTGCGACCCGCTGGCTGCCGAACAGAATTTCGGCCGCGCGATACAGCGCCCAGCTCATCGGCAGCGCCAGCAGGATCGAGACCAGGCGCACGCCGAGTTCGGTATCGCCGCCGATCATGGTGCCAAGCCGGATCACGATCGCGACCATCGGCGGATGATCGTAATAGCCGCCGGCCAGATGTTTCGACCAGGTCCAGTAATAGGCTTCGTCGAAAGTCAGCGGCGTGAAGGCGGCGGCGACCAGCCGCAGGAGCACCAGCGCCACGACCGTGAGAGCGGTATTGCGGGCGAGCCGCGCATCTTGCGGGCTCATGGCCGCGTCATCGTTTGCGCCAGACGAACAGCCCGGACATCGCGTAGTTCCACACCACGCCCATCAGCGCGCCAGCCGCACCCGCCAGCCACCAGATCGGCTGCTGCGCATAGACCGAGAACGCCACGCCGACATTGGCGGCAAGGCCCACGCCGCATACGAGGTAAAACAGCACCAGGCCGCGCAGGATCGCAAAACCCTTCAGCCGCTGGTCGCGGTAGGTGAGAAAATTGTTCAGGACGAAGTTGCTGGTCATCGCCAGCAGCGCAGCCCAGCCCTGCGCCACCGCAAACGGCGCATGAAATCCGCGCAGCACGGTGTAGAGCGTCGCGAAATGCACGAACACGCCGAGCGAGCCGACCATCGCAAACATCAGGAAGCGCAGCGACACCACATCGTGGGTGAGCTTCGCGAGCACCAGCCCCAAAAACTCCAGCGCCACCATCGAATCGAGCTTGCTCTCGCCGTGCAGCCGCGAGCCGAAGCTAAAGGGGATTTCCTTGACCCGCAGCTGGCCGTGCGCGGAGGAAATAACATCGAGCAGTATCTTGAAACCTTGCGCCGACAGCCGCGGCGCCAGTTGTTCGAAGCACTCGCGGCGGATCATGAAGAAACCGCTCATGGGATCGGCGATCTTGACCCGCAGCACGCGCCTGGCGACCTCGGTGGCCAGCGCGCTGGCCCCTGCGCGTTGCCGGTTGAAGCTGTCGGCGTTGCCGCCCTCGATGTAACGGCTGCCAACCACGAGATCGAGATTGCCAGCCTGCAACAGCGCCAGCATCTTCGGCAGTTGCGTTTCATCGTGCTGGAGATCGGCATCGATCACGGCCGCGCAAGGCGCGCTCGAGGCCAGAATGCCCTCGATGCAGGCGCCGGACAGGCCGCGCCGACCGACGCGCCGGATGCAACGCACGCGGTTGTCCTGACGCGCGAGGCCGCGCACCACGCCCCAGGTGCCATCGGGAGAGTTGTCGTCGACAAAGATCACTTCCCAGGCCACGCCCGCGAGGGCGGTTTCCAGCCGCTGGTAGAGCGTGGTGACGTTGTCACGTTCGTTGAAGGTGGGGACGATGACGGAAAGCTGAGGAACCACAGCGGCCTGCGGTGGAATCTGGCGACTCGGTCTGATGGCCTCGTTCATCCCGGCAGCGTATATCCGCAGCCCCTGACCCTGCCAAGGACGATGCGAGCTCACCACGGCCGCAAAACGGGGACAACTGGCGTGAAACCGGCCAAAACAGGGCTCAAAAACGCCAACGACCACGAACAGAGGCGCGCGTACATCCGGCGCAGCCAAGCCATTAGTGGTCGTCCCGGCGCCGGAGCTACCCCGCATCAACGTCGCCGTTGCAAACCTACATAGGAACGATCCCGGTGGTCCGCAAGAGGGAGACCCGACGGCATTTTGCGATGCTGCCGTCGGCTGGCCAAGGGCGGTTGATTTGAATAGGCTTGGCCGATGTCTCCCCGCAAGACGCCTGCCCGCCAAACGAGACGCCGCCCGTGAGCAAGCCTCCCAACGCCGCATCAAAGCCCGCCTCGAAGGCCGGCAATATCTATATCGGCATCGGCGGCTGGACGTTCGAACCATGGCGCGGGGTATTTTATCCGGAAAAACTCGCGCAATCGAAAGAGCTTGCCTACGCTGCCTCAAAACTGACCTCGATCGAGATCAACGGCACCTATTACGGCTCGCAGAAGCCCGAGAGCTTCCGCAAATGGGCGCGCGAGGTGCCGGACGGCTTTGTGTTCTCCTTGAAGGGACCGCGCTTTGCCACCAACCGCCGGGTGCTGGCGGAAGCCGGCGATTCCGTGAAGCGATTTTATGACTCGGGCGTGCTGGAGCTGGGCGACCGGCTCGGCCCCGTGCTGTGGCAATTCGCGCCGACCAAGAAATTCGACGCCGCCGACTTCGGCAAGTTTCTCGAACTGCTGCCGCGCAGGCTCGACGGCCGCGCCCTGCGCCATGTGGTCGAGGTGCGCCATGACAGCTTCTGCACGCCCGATTTCGTCGTGCTGCTGCGCCAGTTCGAAACGCCCGTGGTGTTTGCCGAACACGGCAAATATCCGGCGATCGCGGATATCGCCAGCGATTTTGTTTATGCGCGACTGCAGAAGGGCAATGACGGGATCGAGACCTGCTACCCGCCGAAGCAGCTCGACGCCTGGGCGAAGCGGCTCAAGCTCTGGGCCGATGGGGGCGAGCCGGACGATCTGCCGCGTGTGGATGACGCCAAGCCGAACAGGACGTCGCGCGACGTGTTCGCCTACGTGATCCACGAAGGCAAGGTGCGCGCGCCAGCGGGCGCGATGGAATTGATAGCGCGCGTGAAGTAATCGAGAGTAAGTCGTAGCCAAGACCAGCAAGCTCTTCACCGTCGGCACGCCGTTTCAGTCCAGCGTACGGCGGAACCGCGTCACCGCGATGGTCATCGCCAGCAGCATCAGCGCCAGCAGTGCCAGCGCGTCATATTGCAAATTCTGCAGCGTCGCCCCCTTCAGCATGATGGCCCGTACGATCCGCACGTAATGCGTCAGCGGCAGGCCTTCGCCGATATATTGCGCCCAGACCGGCATGCCGGCAAACGGGAACATGAAGCCGGACAAGAGGATGCTGGGCAGGAAGAACATCATCGACATCTGCATCGCCTGCAGCTGGTTCTGCAC
>JAGXAF010000206.1 GCA_018971675.1 Bradyrhizobium sp. | reverse complement strand
GTGCGCTGTTCGAGCGCTCGCTGTACCGGCATCTCTACACCAGAGGTCATCTCGATCAGGTACTGTTCTCGATCGGTCTCGTGTTCATGTCGGTCGCCGCCGTCGACTACGTCATGGGATCGTCGCGGGTTTTCATCGGGCTGCCGGCTGCGCTGGAAGGGCAGTTCGATTTCTTCGGCGTCGGCATCGGCCGCTATCGGCTGATGATCATCGTGATCTGCGGCCTGCTCACGCTGGGATTGCAACTGGTGCTCGCCAGGACGCGGTTCGGCTCGAGGCTCCGCGCCGCGGTGGACGACCCGCGCGCCGCCAGCGGGCTTGGCATCAACGTCCCGCAGGTCTTTGCCTTCACTTTCGCCTTCGGGTGCGGCCTTGCGGGTCTCGGCGGCGCGCTGGGTGCGGAGATCCTCGGTCTCGATCCGTATTTTCCGCTGAAATTCATGATCTACTTCCTGATCGTGGTGACGGTCGGTGGCTCGTCCAGCATCACCGGCCCGTTCCTGGCCGCCCTGTTGCTCGGCATCGGCGACGTCGCCAGCAAATATTACGTGCCCAGGATGGGGCCGTTCGCGATCTACACCATCATGATCGTGATCCTGCTGTGGCGTCCCAACGGCCTGTTCGGCCGTACCGCCCCGCGTTGAGCCGCGATGACCACGACAGACGACGTCGGATATCATGCAAGGCGGAAGGCGCGCTGGGGCGGCAGCGAAATCGCGTTCTGGCTGCTGGCGCTGGCCTGCGCCTTCGCTTTTCCCTCGCGCTACCTGATCATGACCGACATCGTGCGGCTCGCCTTGTTCGCGCTGTCGCTCGACCTCATTCTCGGTTACGCGGGCATTGTGTCGCTCGGGCATGCCGCCTTCTTCGGCGTCGGCGCCTATTCCGCCGGTCTGCTGGCGGTGCATGGCGTGATGACGCAACCGGCGCTGGCCCTGGTCGCGGCGGGCCTCGCCGCCGCGGTCCTCGGCATTCTCACCAGTTTCCTCGTGATCCGCGGCGCCGACCTCACCCGGTTGATGGTGACGCTCGGCGTCGCGCTGCTGCTGGAAGCGCTCGCCGAAAGCTTCTCTGACCTCACCGGCGGCACCGACGGGCTCCAAGGCATCGAGATGCAACCGCTGCTCGGCCTGTTCCCGTTCGACATGTTCGGCAGGACCGGCTTCTTCTACTCGCTGACGGTCTTGTTCCTGCTGTTTCTGCTGGCGCGTCGTATCGTGCATTCACCCTTTGGCCTCTCCCTGCGTGCGATCCGCAATAATCCGTTGCGGGCATCGGCGATCGGTATTCCGGTCAATCGCCGACTGATCGAGGTCTATACCCTGGCCGCCTTCTATGCCGGGATTGCCGGCGCGCTGTTCACCCAGACCACGGCGCTTGCCTCGCTGGATGTGTTTTCGTTCGAACGTTCCGCCGACCTGTTGCTCGTGGTTGTGATCGGCGGTACCGGCTATCTCTATGGCGGCCTGATCGGCGCGGTTCTGTTCCGAATGCTGCAGGAATTGTTTTCCTCGATCACGCCGCAATACTGGCAATTCTGGATCGGGCTGGTGCTGGTGGTGATCGCGCTGGTCGGGCGCCAGCGGCTGCATCGCTGGGTGCTGTGTATACCAAACCGCATCGCACAGCTCGGCGGCCGCAAGCCAGCCGTGACTGCTCCCGGAAGCGACGGGCCATGACGTTGGCGCTGGAAACCAGAGCGTTGGACAAGCAGTTCGCCGGCCTCAAGGTCGTCAGCGAATTGTCGCTGCGCATCGCCCAGGGGGCTCGTCACGCCGTGATCGGGCCAAACGGCGCCGGCAAGACCACCGTCGTCAATCTGCTGACCGGCGTGCTGAGGCCGAATGCCGGACGCATCCTGCTCGAAGGCAACGATATCACGGATCTGCCGGTGCACGCCCGCGTGCGGCGCGGCCTGTCGCGAACCTTCCAGATCAATCAGCTCTACGCCGACCTGACGCCGCTCGAGACCATCGGTCTCGTAGTCTCGGAACGCTCCGGCCGTGGCGGCGACTGGTGGCGGCGAATGGGGACCCGCGACGACGTCAACGACGAGATCGCGGAAAACCTGGCGCGTTTTCACCTGCTCGACGTCATGAATGTGCCGACCGCGACCTTGCCCTATGGCAAGCAGCGCCTGCTGGAGATCGCGGTCGCGATCGCCGCCAAACCGCGCGTGCTGCTGCTCGACGAGCCAGCCGCCGGCGTTCCTGAAGGCGAGCGCCACGATATCCTGGCCACGGTCGCAGCTCTGCCGCGCGATGTCACGATATTGTTGATCGAGCATGACATGGACCTCGTGTTTTCGTTCGCCGACCGGATTTCCGTGCTGGTCAACGGCGCATTGCTGGCCGAGGGGTCGCCGAACGAGGTCGCGCGCGATGCCCAGGTGAAGGCGGTCTATCTCGGCGAGGCCGCCAATGCCTGAGCTTCTCGCCATCGAGGGCCTGCGCGCCGGCTATGGCGAGGCCGTGGTGCTGCCCGGCATATCGCTGCGGCTTGCTGAAGGCCATGTGCTGGCGCTGCTCGGCCGCAACGGCACCGGCAAGACCACGTTGATCAATTCGATCATCGGCGTCACCCGCCGCTTCGGTGGAACCATCTCGGTCGGCGGCCGCGACATCACCACGCTGCGACCGGACCAGCGGGCGAGGGCGGGCATCGGCTGGGTGCCGCAGGAGCGCAATATTTTTCGCTCGCTTACGGTGGAAGAAAACATGACCGCGGTGGCGCAGCCCGGATACTGGGCCGTCGACAAGGTTTACGAAATGTTTCCCCGGTTGAAGGAACGCCGCCGCAATTTCGGCAACCAGTTGTCCGGTGGCGAGCAGCAGATGCTGGCGATCGGGCGGGCGTTGACCCTCAATCCGAAAGTACTGCTGCTGGACGAGCCAACCGAGGGGCTGGCTCCGATCATCGTCGAGGAGCTGCTGTCGGCGCTCGGCGCCATCGCCCGGGCAGGCGGCACCTGTTCTGTCATTGTGGAGCAAAACGCACAAAAGATTCTGGGGCTCGCCGACCGCGTCGTGATATTGGAGCGCGGCGCGATCGTTCACGACGCTGCGAGTGCGGACTTGAAGGCCGATCCGGGGGTGCTCGAGCGCTATCTCGGCGTTTCCGGCGCAGGCCGCCACTAGACTATCCGGACGCGTTTTCTTCGGGCGATAATGACTTCGCTTCAAGACACTGGGAAGACCGGGGGTATGACCATGCAGCGAACCACGGCACCGTTCCGCGCCGATGAGGTCGGCAGCCTGTTGCGGCCGCCGCGTATCAAGCAAGCGCGCGCCGGGCTGGAAAAGGGCGCGATCTCGGCGGACGAGCTGCGCAAGGCCGAAGACCTCGAGATCGAAAAAGTCGTGCATCGGCAGGCGTCCACCGGGCTGAAGCTCGCCACCGACGGTGAATTCCGCCGCTCCTGGTGGCATTTCGACTTTCTCGCCAAACTTACTGGTTGCGAATTGTTCCACCCCGGCGAAGGCATCCAGTTCGCCGGCGTTCAGACTCGCCACGACGCCGTCCGGGTGGTCGGCAGACTGGATTTTCCGGCCGACCATCCCATGCTCGCGCACTTCAAATTCCTGAAGAAGCAGTGCGATATTGCCCATGTCACGGCGAAGATGACGATCCCGTCGCCCGCCGTGCTGCACTTCCGCGGCGGACGCAAGCTGATCTCGAAAGAGGTCTATCCCGATCTCGAGTCGTTCTACACCGATCTCGGCAAGACCTACCGCAAGGCGGTCAAGGCATTCTACGACGCCGGATGCCGATATCTGCAGTTCGATGACACCGTGTGGGCCTATCTCTGCTCGCAGGATGAATTGCGGAAGTCGCGCGAGCGCGGCGACAATCCGGAGGGCCTGCCGGAAATCTACGCGCGCATCATCAATTATGCGATCGCCGAGCGCCCGGCGGACATGGCGATCACGACGCATGTCTGCCGCGGCAATTTCCGCTCGACCTGGATTTCGTCCGGCGGCTACGAGCCGGTGGCCGAGACCCTGCTGGCCGGCACCAATTACAACGGTTATTTCCTGGAATATGATTCCGATCGCGCCGGCGGTTTCGAGCCGCTGCGCTATCTCCCCAGGGGCAACAAGGTCGTGGTGGTCGGCGTCATCACCTCGAAGACCGGCGTCCTTGAGAAAAAAGACGATATCAAGCGCCGCCTGGAAGAAGCCGCCAGATTTGCCCCGCTGGAGCAGCTCGCGCTGTCCCCGCAATGCGGATTTGCCTCGACCGAGGAAGGCAACATCCTGACCGAGGAGGAGCAGTGGGCGAAGCTGCGGCTGGCGGTCGAGGTCGCCAACGAGGTGTGGGGCAAATAGCCCGGTCCAGCGGCGGAGGGCAGCTTGCAAGGCCCGGATGCGATCATCGTCGGCGCCGGTCCCGCGGGTCTTGCCTGCGCCATGACCATGCGGAAGGCCGGGCTTGCCGCCGTCGTGCTGGAGAAGGCCGATACTGTCGGATCGGCGTGGCGGCGCCATTACGACCGGCTTCATTTGCACTCTGACCGAAGGCATTCCGGTCTGCCCGGGATGGCGATGCCCGAAAGCTATCCGGCCTATCCGTCGCGCGCGCAGATGGTCGACTATCTCGAAGCCTATGCGGCGCGGTTCGATATCCGGCCTGCCTTCAACACCACGGTATCCAACATCCGGCGCGACGGCGCGCACTGGCGTGCGGAAACGGCGCAGGGGCGGGTGTCGGCGCCGGTGATGGTGGTCGCGACCGGCATCGCCGATGCGCCCTATCGGCCGGCATGGCCCGGTATGGACAATTACCGCGGCTCTATCATCCACAGCAGCTTCTATCGCAATGCGTCGCCCTATGCCGGCAAGCGCATGCTTGTGGTCGGCTTCGGCAATTCCGGCGGCGAGATCGCGCTTGATCTCGCCCATGCCGGCATCGACGTGGCGCTCGCGGTGCGCGGTCCGGTTCAGGTCCTGCCGCGCAATCTTCTCGGTTTTCCGATTTTGTCGTGGGCGATCCTGTACCGGCGTCTGCCCGCACGTTTGGTCGATATCATCAACGCGCCGCTCCTGCGGCTTGCGACAGGCTCGATCGAAAAGCTCGGATTGCAGCGTGCCGCCAAGGGGCCGCTGCAGATGGTCAGGGAAGATGGTCGCGTGCCGCTGATCGACGTCGGGACGCTGGCCAGGATCAGGGACGGCTCGATCGGCATACGCGGCGGCATCGATCGCTTCACGCCGGATGGCGTCGTGTTCGCTGGCGCGCGTGAAGAGCGATTCGATGCCGTCATTCTCGCGACCGGCTTCCGCCCCGATTTGCGCCGCTTGATCCCGGATATGGACGGCGTGTTCGATGCGCACGGCATGCCGCGCGTGACCGGGCAGGCAACCGCCGCGCCCGGGCTCTATTTCTGCGGCCATATCACCTCCGCGACCGGACAATTGCGCGAAATCGGCATTGAAGCGCAGCGGATTGCGGAAGATGCGAAGCGGTATGTGGCAAAACTTCGTCAGGGCGGAGTAGGTTGAAGCGGCGCGAATTCGGTTCATCGTTTCGTTGCCATGGTTCGAGACGGCGCTTCGCGCCTCCTCACCATGAGGACACTAACCGCGGATAACTTAACTTCCCTCATCCTGAGAAGCGGCCGTTTCGCCGCGTCTCGAAGGATGTGCCACACGCGACCTCGTTCTCGCGACACGATGTGTCCGGGTTTTGAAAAAAACTTCGCCCAGAATCGAAGAGGGCGCAGGAAATGCCGGGCGCTCGATGCACCCGCAGCCGCGCGTGTAGTGTAGAAAGCACGCGCGTTAGTCACCACAGGTCCACCGGAAACATCCGGCATTTCCTGCGCGATGGTTTTACGGTTTCCTTCGCGCTCTCGCCGGTGACCGGGCTTTGTTGTCACCGTCGCCCTGAGAAGCGTTAGCTTCTCAAGAACTTGACGCCAGCGTCGGGGCGTCACGACCACACGACTTCGCCGTCCGCTTCAACATCGCTCGTCCACATGCATAAGCACGTGACAACGCCGAAGCGTCCACCGCATCCCGCACCCAACGTTCGCGACGATCATGACACGCCCCTCTTGGAGG
>JAGXAF010000205.1 GCA_018971675.1 Bradyrhizobium sp. | reverse complement strand
CCGAAGGCCGTTCAGCCGTCGGTTTCAAGCAACGCAAGATCAGAGAAGACCGACTTCCTGGAACTTTGCGGTGACGATGTCCTTGTCGAAGGGCTTCATGATGTATTCGTTGGCGCCGGCATGGAGGGCGCGCGCGATGTGGGCGACGTCGTTTTCGGTCGTGCAGAACACCACCTTTGGCTGGTCGCCGCCGGGCATGCGGCGCAAATTGCCGAGGAACTCGTAGCCGTCCATCACCGGCATGTTCCAGTCGAGCAGGATCGCCTCGGGCAGTCCGCGCTTGCAAACCTCCAACGCCTTTTCGCCGTCCTCGGCTTCCACGATCTGGAAATCGAGCCCTTCCAGGATGCGCCGTGCCACTTTGCGGATGACGCTTGAATCGTCCACCACCAGACATGTTCTCATTTTTGACCCCTATCTCTTCATTTCTTCAGAAACTTCTCTTCAGAAACGGTTGCATCGTCATTCGGTGGATCGCACCGGCCATGGCTTCATGCCGCCAGCTGCGTCGGCACGATTTCGAGGACCCGATCGACGTCGAGGACGACCATGAGCTGGCCGTCGAGCCGATGGACGCCTCCGGCGAGCTTGGCCATTCGGGGATCGAGGTTGACGGGATTTTCCTCGCGGCTGTCGTCGGGCAGTGTCAGGACCTCGCCGATCTGGTCGATCAACAGGCCATAGGACTCCCCGCGCAGATCGACCCCGACCGCCATCGGCGGCTTGCCGTCCTCGCTCCTGGGCAGCCCGAGACGGGCGCGCATGTCGATCACGGTGACGATGCGACCGCGCAGATTGAGCACGCCGGCGATCTCGCTCGGGGACAGCGGCACCCGGGTCAGCCGCTCCGGCATGAACACGTCCTGGACCCGCGAGATCGGCAACCCAAAAAGCTGGCCCCCGATCATCGCGGTGACGTATTCGGCAACGCTGTCGTGGTTGTTGCCGAGGCCCTGGCGCGCTGCCGGGGTGGATGTTTTGGCGGTCATATTGGCCTCCTGGGTCATCTCAGGCCGCCTTGCTCAGTTCGGCGGTCTGTTCCTTCAGCGCCGCGATCAGGCCGGGACGGTCGAACTTGGCGACATAGTCGTGGAAACCGGCGAGCCGGCCGCGCTCGATCGCCGCCGGCGACACCATCGAGGACAGCGCGATGATCGGCATCGAACTCAGATGCTGGTCGGCCCGGATGGTCTCGGCGAACTCGAAGCCATTCATGTCGGGCATCTCTATGTCGGTCAGCACCACGTCGAAGGATTGCCCCGAGCGCAGTGCCGCAAGGCCCTCCTGCGCATTGGGCGCAACCCGCACCTGGTAGCCCGCCGCCTTCAAGACCGGCGCCAGCATGTTGCGGAAGAACGCCGAGTCGTCGACCAAAAGCACCGATTGCGCGGTCATCGACGGGCGCATCTCCTTGCGGGCGAACCAGTCGGCGAACGCCATCGGCAGGAAGTGACCGACGTCGATCACCTCGGTGGCATGGCCCTTGATCACTGCGGAGCCCAGGATGCCGGCCTCCTGGCCTGCGACTTCGATGTGCAGCTTCTCCTCGACGATGTCGATGATCTCGTCGACCACCAGCCCCATCGAGCGACCGTCGTCGGCGAACACCAGGATCGGCTGGACGCCGGAGGTCTGGACGTTGACGCCGGCCATCTGCACCAGCGGCATCAGTTGCTCGCGGTACTGCACCATGTGGCGGCCGTTGGAGAACTCGATCTTGTCGGTGGCGATCTCTTCCAGCCGGGTGACGAGGCCGAGCGGCACCGCCTTGGGCTGGCTGGCGCCAGCGCGGAACACCAGAAGCGAGGTGAGCTGTTCGGCGGCGGAAGCGCGTGAGGCCGCGTTCTCCTCGGAGATCTCGTGGGAGGAGGCAACCGAGGTCCCGAGCGCCTTGGCGATCCCGTTGGGATCGATGATCATGATCACCGCGCCGTCGCCGAGGATGGTGTTGCCGGAGAACATGTCGATGTGGCGCAGCTTGGTCGACATCGGCTTGACCACGATTTCCTCGGTGTGGAACACGCCGTCGACCACGATGCCGAAGGTCTGGCTGCCGACCTGCGTCACCACGATGAAGCCGTTCTCGGGGTCGGAGGAGGAGCCGTTGTCGATCTTGAGCAGCTTCTTCAGGTGCATCAGCGGCAACAGCTTGTTGCGCAGCCGCAGCACCGCGGTATCCTTGATGCGCTCGATGCGGTGCTCGGAATTGGCGCGCGCGCGTACCAGTTCGACCACCGAGAGCTGCGGAATGGCAAAGCGGTCGCCGCCGGCCTCCACGATCAGCGCCGAGACGATCGCCAGCGTCAGCGGGATCTTGACGGTGACGGAGGAGCCCTCGCCGGCCACCGACTTGATGTCAATGGTGCCGCCGATCTGGTCGATATTGGTGCGCACCACGTCCATGCCGACGCCGCGGCCCGACACGCTGGTGACGGTGGCGGCGGTGGAGAAACCGGGCGCGAAGATGAACTTGTGGATCTGGGCTTCCGTCATCTTCTCCAGTTCGGCCTCGGTGACGAGGCCGTTCTGCAGCGCCTTGGCCTTGATCCGCTCGGTGTTGAGCCCGCGACCGTTATCGGCGATGCAGATGATGATGTGGCCGCCTTCATGATAGGCGGACAGGCGGATGGTGCCCTGCTCCGGCTTGCCGGCGGCGGCACGCTCGGCAGGCGTCTCCAGACCATGATCGGCGGAGTTGCGCACCATATGGGTCAGCGGGTCCTTGATCAGGTCGAGCACCTGGCGGTCGAGTTCGGTATCGGCGCCGTGCATCTCCAGTTCGATCTGCTTGCGCAGTTCGCCGGAAAGGTCGCGGACGATGCGGGGCAGCTTCTGCCAGGCATTGCCGATCGGCTGCATCCGCGTCTTCATGACGCCTTCCTGCAACTCGGCGGTGACGTTGGAGAGCCGCTGCAGCGGCACCTTGAACTCGGTGTCCTCGTTGCGGCGGGAAATCTCCAAAAGCTGATTGCGGGTCAAGACCAGCTCGGAGACCATGGTCATCAGATGTTCCAGCGTGTCCACATTGACGCGGATCGACTGGTTGGCGACCTTGTCACCTTCGGCCATGTCGCCATCGGGCTTCTTGGCCGCCTTGGTTTCGCCCTTGGTTTCCTTCTTTGGTGGCGCAGGCGGCGCGGCCGCGGCCGGCGGAGGCGCGACCTCGATCGCCGTTTCCTGGAAGGCGCGCTCGAGCTCATCCAGCGACACTTCGCCGGGACGCAGCGCGCGTTCCAGGGTCTGGACCACCAGGGCGCCTTGCGTCGAGCCCGCAGACGATGCGGAAGCCGCCGGCGCGGAAAGGATCGGCTCAGCCGACCCTGACATCACCGCCATGCCCTGCTCCACCATCTCGTGCAGTTTGACGATCAGGTCCTGATCGGCGCCTTCCGGCTCCGCCTGGGTCGCTTCCAGTCCGGCGAGAATTTCCTTGATGCGGTCGATGCTGGCCAGAATCAGGCTGACCGCTTCACCCGTGACCGGCATGCCGTCACGGAATTTGCCCATCAGCGTCTCGCCCGCATGCGCCAGCGCTTCCAGCCGCGGCAACCCCAGAAAGCCGCAGGTCCCCTTAATGGTGTGAACCAGCCGGAATATATTATCCAAGATCTTGGCGTTGTTCGGTTCCTGTTCAAACCGAACCAGCTGATTGTCGACCGTGTCCAGGCTCTCGCTCGTCTCGGTCAAAAACTCCCGCAATAAATCATCCATGAAACCGACCCTGGTACGCACGCGCCACGTCGACACGCCTTACGGAATTGGGTCAGCTTCCATGTAAAGCGTTTAATATTGGTTTCGTAACCGGAAAAGAACGCTCTCAACAAAGAGATACGAGCATTCCATGAGGTCAGGGGCGCGGCTTCAACCACTGGTTAACCATAATCGCGCGCCAAGCGCTGCTTACGACGCCGTCACCACGATCGCATCGCCTTCCGGCGCCAGCACCACCTTGAGCCCGCACGACTGTGCCAGCAGTCTTGTATAGTAAGGCTGCACCGCATGAGCATCGACACTGGAATCGTGGGACGCACTCAGGAGATCAGCAATGTTTTGCGGCATGCGCGCGTTCAGCCCGCTGGCCGCGACGCGGAAGCTCAGTGCTTCTCCCTCGCCGATCGGGTCGACCGTGATTACGCCGCCGCGCGGAATCGTCTGCTGCGCGATCACCATCATGTTCAACAGCAGCTTGACCCGGTTCTTCGCCAGCAGCACCCGCGGCAGATTCCATGTGATCGTGATCTTGCCGTCTTCCAGCTGACCCCGCGCCATGGTCTGGGCGTCGCCAAGATCGATTTGTGCGCCCGCCGAGCCCGCCGCGCCGAACGCCAGGCGGCAGAACTGCAATCGTGCCGACGCGGTCTTTGCGCTCTTGCGGATCAGGTCGAGGGCAAATTCGCGGTCTTCGGGCTTCGGGTTGTCGTCAAGGACCTCGAGCCCGTTGACGATGGCACCCACCGGGCTGATGAGGTCGTGGCAAACCCGAGAGCACAACAGCGCCGCGAGTTCGAGGGCGTCGGGGGCAGGACCGGGGAACGAGGTGCCAGACATAAGAATGTTCCTGGAAATTTAGGTGTTCCTGGGAATTCGCGCGGCTTGGACCAAGGCTCGAACCAAGGCTTGGACCAAGGCTTGGACCAACACGAATCATGCCTTATTGCCGGTTTGATACACTGCGGATACGCCTGGTGCCAACACAGAGCATCCCGGTTACGCGCAGCTTTTCATCCGCGGCAGAATTGCCACATGGGTCGACAGAAACGTGTAGGTAATGGCGGATCGCATCTTGGGCACGAACGGGAACACCAATATTGAGCACGCCCATCAATGAGGCAGGGTTGTCAGGACCCGTGATCGACCGCAATATCGTGACCCAACTCGTGGAACCTCTGACCGAGCTCGTGATCCGGGCCGGCGCCGCTATTTTGGCGGTCAGTCGTGTCGACCTGAACATCGACGGCAAGCCGGACGGATCGCCGGTGACGGACGCGGACGTCGTCGCCGACCGGGTCATCGGGGAGGGTCTGGCGCGGCTTGCGCCAACCATTCCGGCCGTCTCCGAAGAGCGCGTCCACCTCGTCAGGTCGTCGCTCCGCGGCAGCTTCTTCCTGATTGATCCCCTGGACGGCACCAAGGAATATATTGCTGGCCGAAGCGAGTTCACGGTCAACCTTGCACTGGTCAGCGAAGGTACGCCGCTATTGGGAATCATCGGCGCGCCGGCGCTCGGGCTGATATGGCGCGGGCTGGTCGGCCAGGGCGCACAGCGCCTGACGGCATCGGGTTCATCGGCAGGGGCTGCCACGGCCATTCGCACACGGCGCATCCCGCAACCGGGCCGGCCTTGGGTCGCCGCCGTCAGCCGCTCGCATGGCGATGCCAGAACCGAAGCCTTCATCGACGGCCGGCCAGGCGCGATCCGGTCGGTACTCGGTTCGGCAGTCAAATTCGGCCGGGTCGCGGAAGGGTCCGTTGATATCTATCCGCGACTTGCACCCACTTGCGAATGGGATATCGCGGCCGGCCATGCCATCGTCACCGCAGCCGGAGGCAAGATCGCCGATGCACGCGGCAACGCCCTGAAGTTCGGCCAGGGAACCAGCAATTTCATCGTGCCTGAGTTCGTGGCCTGGGGCGACCCCACCGCGGCGGACTGATCAATGTTCCGTCCGCGCGGCCCTACTCGGCCAGGGTCTGTTCGATCCCCGGCCAGCGCCAGGTGGCGCGGCGCAACACCAGCGATGGATTCGCAGCAAAGGCCGCACGGGTCTCCTCACGGTTGAACAAATAGAGCCGCTGGCCCGAAACCAGCCAGAACCGCGGATTGCCGGCTACCGTCACCCCGCGAGCCAGGTCGCTCGGGTCGTAGCCGCCGAACTGCGGCCCGTAGATATCCGGGTGGGCGACAAAGGACGCGCGGTTGCCTTCGTTGCGGAAACGCCAGACCGCGCCGGCCTCGGAGGCCTCGAATTGCTCACGGCCGACCTCGGCCTCTCCATCGGCGAAATAGGCGACGGGGTCGAATCCCTCGATGGCAAGGCCGGAAAACCGGTTCACGACCACCCGTTCGGTCGTGGAAGCCCGGGCTGCGGATGAAAGACCCGCCGG
>JAGXAF010000204.1 GCA_018971675.1 Bradyrhizobium sp. | reverse complement strand
GCACATCCCCGCAAAAGAAATTATTGCCGGCGGACACGTTCCAGGTCGGAGTGGGGGGATTATATCCTCCCGAGATATTTTTATTCTTGCCGGTTTCCTGCGGGTAATTCCCGTTGCAATGAGAGGCGCTGAGACCCGCGGAGCCGAGCACCGATGCATTGTTGACGGCGAGATAGGCGTAAGGATCCGGCGCTGGTTGCGGGATCGTCGCCTGTTGGACGCCACAGCCGTTGTTGGCTCCAACCGCGAAACTGGTGCCGGCTCCCAGATTGTGGCCATTGCACTGCGCGGCGGTGTTGGACAGGGTGTTGCAGCCGTTCAGATTGGCGGTCGGCGAGCCGTTGGTGCGGATATCCTGGGGTTGGGTCTTACCGAGCGCCATCAAACAGAGTTTAGCCTGCTGGGTGCCTGGCGTGGCCATCGCCGAAGCAGCCAGTTGCTTTTGCAGCGCGCCGCTGATGTTGGCATTCCCCTGGTAGCCCACAACCTGCGACATCAGCAGCGGCGTATAGCCGGAAATCGCCACGTTGTAGCAAACAGCGCCGGCCGGAAGGTTGGGGCAGAACAGGTTATTGGGTCCCGGTGTGTTACTGGGTCCCAATGTCGTATTGGTTACTTGGGTGACCGTCACGGTGACGTTGTTTTGGCCGTTGACGAAGCCATACGTCGCCGCGACGTCCTGGGCTTCGACAGCATAGGTGGACCCGCCATTGAGCGCGGCCGCCACCGCCGCGGCATCGGCGGCGTTCTGCATGCTGCGCGTGATCATGTACCAGTTCGAAACCTCGAAGCCGACGGCCATGAATCCCACCAGCGGGATCGCCAGAAGTCCCATCATCACGGCGGTCGCGCCGCGCTCATCCCGGCGCAGGCGGCGAAGCTGATTCAGAAGATAAGAGAGGGCCATGTTGTGACTTCTCCTGGTCGTCTCGCAATGGGTCCCGAGGACGTGCGAAATCCAATCTACGACCGAGCCACTCAAAGTGATCTAAACGAAAAAGCTTAAAATCTATTGAAATCGGCAATTCCGCGTAAACGCTGGACATACTGGTCGCGGCATCCCGTTGTGGAGGCCGCTCCTCGCTTCAAACGCCGTCATCCCGGAGGCGCGGGCTCGCCGCGGCGGCGACCGGAATTGCGCCGCAGGAAGGATCAATAGTGAAGCTGGAGCGGCAAACGATGCCTGACGGCCGGGGCGAGGCCAGCATTCAGGCGGAGCGGGCAATCTCGACAAGCCCCAGGGCGCATGGTAGATGCCAGCGAATATATCCGGGGAGTTCTCCAAGCGAATCACCGAGGATTTCGCGATCTCATTTGGCTCGACTTACACCTTTCTGGGTCCGATTGATCCGACGGCTGCCGGAGCCAATGGATTCCAGAATCTCGAGACGACGTTCAAATACCGCCTCTTCAAGGACCCCGCGCATGAGTTCGTGATGTCGGCTGGCCTCAGTGTCGAGTGGGGCGGCACAGGTGCGGCGAATGTCGGGGCAGACCCGTTCAACACCTACACGCCAACGCTTTATTTCGGCAAAGGGCTCGGCGATCTTCCCGACACTCGTCGATCATCTGATCCCGCTCGTCGAAACGTCCCTGCAGACCCCGCTTTCGAATACCCTTACTTCGGGAACTCGAACCACCGGCACCATCAATCCCGGTGTCATCTGGGTTGGAAACACTTTCCAGGTGGCGGTTGAAGCACTGATTCCGATCAATCGGGAGAGTGGAAGCAATGTCGGGGTAATCGCTCAGTTGCACCTCTACCTTGACGACATTGATCCGCGCGGCATCGGCAAACCGATCTTTGGGCCAGCGATCCAGTCGGCCAGCCCCTTTCCGAGGAATTGACCATGCCACGCTCCTCTCTTGCCGGAATAATCCCGCTACTGGCCTTGCTCGCCGCAAATGGCGCTTCCGCCCACACGCTCCTCGATCATGCCGATCCGCGCGTCGGCGACAAGGTCGCGACGCCGCCTCACCAGGTAACGTTGTTCTTTACGCAGAAGCTGGAACCCGCGTTCAGCTCCGTCACCGTGACCAACGCGGCCGGTCAACGCATCGATTCCGCCAAGCCGCGGATTAGCGGCAACCAGATGTCGGTCTCGCTGCGCCCTGGTGGCACCGGAACATACTATGTGAAATTCCACGTGCTTTCGACCGACACCCACACGACCGACGGCAATTTCACCTTCCAGGTCGGCCAGTGAGGTTTTGCGGGAAAAGGCGATGAGCTGGTTTGGGGCCGAGATTGACGGCCCGTTGATCGCGGCCCGGACGGTTCATTTCGCCGCCTCGGCGATCACGGCCGGCGCCTTGATCTTTCGCAGCTTCGTCGCTGAACCGACTCTAGGCGTAGAGCCGGGCGCACGGGCACTGGTCGACAGGCAACTCCGGGCCACGGCGTGGATCGGAATTGCCTTCACCGTCGTCTCCGGGCTCGGCTGGGTGCTGGTGTTGACGATGTCATTGAGCGGCGACGGCCTCGGCGAAGCCGTGATCTCGGGAGCACTGCGCGACGTACTCGACCTGACGCAATTTGGATACGTCTCACAGGTCCGCCTGGCGATCGCGGTCGCGCTGTCGATCTGCCTGGCCATCGACCGCTCGGGATTATGGCGCCTGCTTGCGCTGGCGACGGCGGCGGCCCTGGCGGTTTCCATCGCCTGGACCGGACATGCCGCTTCGACACCTTCGACATTGGGGTATCTGCACCTTGTCAGCGACGCGCTGCATCTTGCCGCCGCCGCGGCCTGGACCGGCGGTCTGGTGCCGCTCGCGCTGCTGCTGCGCGCCCTTGGACGTCATCCGAGCCGGGCCTCGCTGGAACTTGATGCCGTCAGGCGGTTTTCGGCGCTTGCGATTATCAGCGTCGCGACCTTGATCGTGTCGGGCTCGGTCAACGCGTGGATCCTGGTCGGCTCGTTCCGCGGACTGGTTATGACCGGTTACGGGCAGCTCCTGATGTTAAAGCTTGCCGTCTTTGCCGTGATGCTCGTGCTTGCCGCTTTTAACCGGCTGGTCCTGACACCACGGCTCGCTGCCACCCCTGATGAGGCGCGGCAGGCTGCGCTTCACGCGCTCACGCGCAATACGTTGATCGAGATTGCCTTGGGATTCTCGCTCTTCGCCGTCGTCAGCGTACTCGGCACGCAGCATCCTGCCGCCCATTTCATGGAATAAGCGACGCCTGCCCTAGGTTCCGGCTACCGACGACCAGATTTCCGACAGCTTGCGTTTGAACGCGGCCGTCCGCGTCTCGGGCGCGGCTTCGTCCTCGTCTTCCGGGAGCCGGAGGCCCACGACGTTAACCCGACCGCCGCCGATGCTGCGCGCGACCAGCACGATGGGGTCGAGGGCGAGTTCGGCGCCCTCCTTCGGCGCATGGTCCAGATGGATGTCGAAATAATCCGAAAGCGTCAGCCCGGCCTGCTCATCGTCCAGCTTGACGCCGTAAGCGTCAGCCAGTTCGCCGAGCGTATGCTCGCCGGATACCGTAAAGTCGCCGAGCAGATGCGGGTCGGGGGCCGCGCTCGGCAGCATGTCGACAAAGAAGCGGTCGAGCGCCTCGGCCTTCTCCGGCGGCGCCAGCAGATAGAGGTAGTCGCCGGCGGCGACGGGATCGGCCTCGGCGGGCGAGAGAATGCGCTGATCGCGAATAACGAGCGTCGGCTTCGACCAGGATGGAATGAGGCCGCGCTTCAGATACAGGCTTTTCGGGCGCACGGGGTAGCCGACCAGTTGCTGCTCGAGCTGGCCCGGCAGATCGAGCTCGACGCGCCGCGGTCCGCGCTCGGCGCGCGGCAGCGCCACATGCAGCCGCCGGGCGGCCGCCGCCAGCGTCCAGCCCTGCAGCAACAGCGAGATGATGACGACGACAAAGGCGACGTCGAAATAAAGATAGGCCTTCGACAGCCCGACCAGCATGGGGATCGAGGCCAGGAAGATCGCGACCGCACCGCGCAGGCCGGTCCAGGCCATGAAGATCTTTTCCCGCCAGTTGAAGCGAAACGGCACCAGACACAGGAATACGGCGAGCGGCCGCGCCACCAGCATCAGCGTGAGCGCGACGACGATCGCCGGTGGCACGCTGGTGAGCAGCCGGTGCGGTGAAACCAGCAGGCCGAGCAGAACGAACATCACGATCTGTGCCAGCCAGGTCGCGGCGTCGAGGAACGCCACGACCGAATTATGCGCGCGCGTCGGCTGGTTGCCGACGATGATGCCGGCGAGATAGACCGCGAGGAATCCCGAGGCATGCGCGATCTGCGCGCCGCCGAAAATCACCAGCGCCGCGGTGGTGACGAACGGCGCGTGCAGGCCCTGCGGCAGCGCGACGCGATTGAGCGCCAGCACTACCAGCCTGCCGCCGGCCATGCCGATGATCGCGCCGAACATGGCTTCCTGCGCGAACTCGCGGACGACGTGCAGGAACGAGCTTGCTCCGCTCGAGATCAACTCCACCAGCATCAAGGTCAGAAATACCGCAAAAGGATCGTTGGTGCCGGATTCGACCTCCAGTGTCGCGCCGACGCGGGGGCGCAGCCGCAAGCCCTGGGCGTGCACGAGCAGGAATACGGCTGCGGCATCGGTCGAGGCCACCACGGCGCCGACCAAGAGCGCCTCGGTCCAGTTCAGATCGAGCACATAGCGGGCGACCGGCGCGGTGATCAGCGCGGTCAGCAGCACGCCAACCGTCGCCAGCACCATCGAAGGCGCCAGCACCGCGCGGATGCTCTGGAAGCGCGTCCGCAAGCCACCGTCGAACAGGATCAGCGCCAGCGCCACCGAACCCACCAGATAAGTCGTGCGCACGTCGTCGAAGGAAAGCTGGCCGGGACCGGCGTCGCCGGCCGCCATGCCGATCACCAGAAAGACCAACAGCAAAGGCGCGCCGAAGCGCAGCGCAAGCAGGCTCGACAGGATTCCGATCATCACCAGAACGGCGCCGAGAAGAATGGCGATGCTGACCGAGTCGAGGGAAGCCATTAGCGCTCACAATCACCACAGATAGCTGCATTTGCATCCTTATCGTCGCCGCAGTTGGACGCCAAGGCAATTCCGCGCCGCGGCGACAATGTGCCCGAATAAACCGGGTTTAATCAGCTGGATCATGCTGTTGTCGCGTTGGCATCGCGGCGGCTTGTGTGGGAATCTGGCCGGAATTCGAATCAAGCCGGTCCGGAACGGCCGATCCGCCCCGAGACGAGATGTTGACGATGGACATAACCGACATCCTTGATTTCCTGCATTCCGCGATGCGCTCGGTCGGCGCGGAGGTCGCCTCGCCATGGTTCTACCTCCAGCTCGGCCTGGTGCTGACCGGCGCCGGGATTTCGATTGCGGCCGGCGCCGCGATCCGCTCGCGGACCGACCTGACCTCGCTCACAATGGGCTGGCCCGCGCCGCTGCGGATGATGCTGCGCGTGCTGGTTAGCTACTCCTCGACTGCGGTATTCGCGCTCTTGATGCGGGTCACGCGCGTGGTGATGAAGGAGCTGACCTGGCCAAGCCGCAGCTATTTGCTGGCGATCGCCGCCAAGCTCGCGCTGGCGTGGCTGGTGATCCGCATCCTGACCTCTGTCATCCGCAACGAATTCTTCGTCCGCCTGGTGTCGCTGGCGGCGTGGCTTGTGGCAGCGCTGAGCATTGTCGGCGAGCTCGATGCGACCATCGAGGCGCTCGACTCGGTCTCGGTGGTGTTCGGCGGCCTGCGGCTGACGCCGCTGCTATTGATCAAGCTTGCCGTGCTGCTGTCGGTAGCGCTGTGGGTCACCAATATCGCAAGCAATTTCGCCGAAAGCCGGATCACCCGGTCCGGTGACCTGACGCCGTCGATCCAGGTCTTGCTGGTCAAGATCATCCGGCTCGCACTGATGGCGCTCGCGGTGGCGATGGCAATGAGCGCGGTCGGCATCGACCTGTCAGCGCTCGCGATCTTCTCCGGCGCCGCCGGCGTCGGCATCGGCTTCGGCCTGCAGAAGATCATCGCCAATTTCATCAGCGGCATCATCCTTCTGGCCGACAAATCGGTGAAGCCGGGCGACCTCGTGACCATCGGCGACAGTTCCGGCCGGATCAGCGCGATGAAAACGCGCTATATTTCGGTCGCCGCCGGCGACGG
>JAGXAF010000203.1 GCA_018971675.1 Bradyrhizobium sp. | reverse complement strand
TAATTCATAACTCTCTGGTTATTTATTAGTCAAGCCCGTGACGAAAGCCCGTGACGAAATCGCAAGCCACCTTTTGGCAATCCGAGTTAAGGCTGCTGCAGTGCGGTGACCGGTCCATTAGGCCGCGCGGATCGGACGAAAAAATCAAAATATTCAACGCACTACCTGGTTACGGCGTAATCTTGACTTGGTTTGTCCCGGTAAGTATGGTCCGCGCGGCTTTTGAGGGTGACGGGGCGCCATTTCTATCCACGCGGCATCGTTTCGGGTCTCCACAGCATGGCTGAAGGCACGAAGGGAAGCGGAAATAGTGATCAATCGTCCTCCGACGAAGCTGCGCTTTCCGCAAGGCTCGGAAATCTGGATCAACGGTTGTCCGAGTTTCGGGGCAACCGCAAAGTCGAGACTGACCAACCCGGAGCTGAAGGCGGAGACGGCGCCGCCAAAGCATCGGCGATGGCGCTCGGTTTCCGGCTTTCTTCGGAGTTGATCGCCGGCGTTGTCGTCGGAGCGTTGATCGGCTGGGGCATCGATCACGTGCTGTCGACGTCGCCTTGGGGAATGATCGTGTTTGTCCTGCTCGGCTTCACCGCCGGAGTGGTCAACGTGATCCGATCGGCGGGCGCTGCCTCGGACCGAACCGGCCGTTGAGGCCGGACCAATTGATTGCAGGACGCCGGCGTGGCCGGCGGAACGAGAGATACGGCGCGGATGATCAATCCGATCGAACAATTCGGTATTCACAAGATCTTCACGATTGGCCATATCGGCAATCAGGAGATCGCCTTCACCAATTCCTCGGCCTACATGTTCGGCTCGGTAGCGCTGATCTCGCTGCTCATGATCGGTACCGGCCGCAAGCTCGTCCCGGGCCGCCTGCAGTCGGTGGCTGAAATCAGTTACGAATTCGTCGCCAATACCATCCGCTCCACGGCCGGCAAGGAAGGAATGAAATTCTTTCCGCTGGTGTTCTCGCTGTTCATGTTCGTCACGATATCGAACATCGTCGGGGTGATTCCGTACAATTTCACGGTCGCCAGCCACCTCATCGTCACCGCGGCACTCGCCGTCCTCGTGTTTCTGACGGTGCTGATCTACGGTTTCTACAAGAACGGCCTGAGATTCCTCAAACTGTTCGTGCCCTCGGGCATTCCGGTCGCGATCCTGCCGCTGGTGGTGTTCATCGAGGTGTTCTCCTTCTTCCTGCGACCGATTTCGCACTCGGTGCGTCTGTTCGCGAACATGCTCGCGGGCCATATCGCATTGGCGGTGTTCGCAAGTTTTATTCCCCTGCTGGCGGGTCTCGGCATTGCCGGTTATTTCGGCGCCGTGCTGCCGCTCGGCATGGTGATCGCGCTGAGCGCCCTCGAACTGCTGGTCGCGTTCCTGCAGGCCTATGTCTTCACCATCCTCACCTGCATCTATCTCAACGATGCTATCCATCCGGGCCACTGACCGGCCCACATCCCCAAACATCGAGAAGGAGTTCGTTCATGGATCCGATTGCCGCGAAGTACATTGGCGCTGGTATTGCCTGCATTGGCATGGGTGGCGCCGGCGCAGGCGTGGGCATCATCTTCGGCAACTATCTTGCCGCCGCGGTGCGCAATCCTTCGGCAGCCCAGGGCCAGTTCGGCAACCTGATCTTCGGCTTCGCCGTGACCGAAGCGCTCGGCATCTTCTCGCTGCTGATCGCGCTCTTGCTGCTGTTCGCACTCTGATTTCTTCCAGCGCGTATCCCGGTTGCGGGATAGGCGGTTCAAGCCGAACAGGAGAAGCCGGTGGCTGACAGTCATGGCAACGGCACGACGGCCCACACCGAAGTCCCTGCCGAAAAGCACGAGTTTCCGCCGTTCCAGAAGGACACCTTTGCCTCGCAACTGGTGTCGCTGCTGGTCGCGTTTGTCGCCTTGTATCTGATCGTTTCGCGTATCGCGCTGCCGCGTGTCGGCGGCGTGATCGACGCACGGCAGGATGCGATCGACGGCGACCTGGCCGCCGCGCAAAAGCTGAAGGATCAGTCCGACGCCGCGCTGAAATCCTACGAGAACGAATTGGCCTCGGCCCGTTCCCGGGCGCAGGCGATCGGCACCGAGACCCGCGAAAAACTCAACGCGGCCTCCGACGCCGAGCGAAAGACCCTGGAAGAAAAGCTGTCGGCCAAACTGGCCGAGGCGGAAAAGACCATCGCCTCGACGCGGGCGACGGCGATGAGCAATGTGCGCGGCATCGCGGCCGATGCGGCCGCCGCGATCGTACAGCGGCTCGCCGGCGTGCAGCCCGACGCCAAGTCGGTCAACAACGCCGTCGACGCCTCGTTGAAGGGATAATCGACCATGTTCGCCGAACCGGAGTTCTGGGTTGCCGTTGGCTTCTCCATCCTGATGGGAGTGTTCATCTATATCGGCGCCCACCGCACGGTGCTGACCGCGCTCGATCACCGCCGCGACCGTATCAAGAGCGAACTCGACGACGCGCGCCGGCTAAAGGACGAGGCCGCCAAACTGCTCGCGGACTACAAGGCCCGCCAGGCCAGCGCCGAGCGCGAGGCACAGGACATCATTACCTCGGCAAAGGCCGAGGCCGAACGCATCGCCGCCGAAGCCAAGACCAAGATGGAAGATTTCGTGGCGCGGCGGACCAAGACCGCCGAGGGCAAGATCGCGCTGGCCGAAGCCCAGGCGGTTGCCGACGTTCGCGCCGCAGCGGCCACGGCCGCGGTCGCCGCCGCCTCGACGATCCTGTCGGGATCGGTCAAGGGCCAGATCGCCGATGATTTGTTGTCCAAGGGCATCGCCGAAGTTCGCGCCAAGCTGAACTGAACGACACCTGTCCGAAACCGGCGCTTCTATTTCTTCTTCTTCCTCGCCGCTTTGGCCCTCGGTTCGGGCGTCAGCGCCTGCGGATCGAAACCGATATAGATGATATAGGAACCGCTGACCGCGGCCGCGGGCACGGGATACACGATGTCATCGGCGATCAGCGTGAACGGCACCGATCCGTCCGCCGTCATGGCCACTGTGGTCCGGTAGGCTTTGGTAGCGATTGTCGTCTCGCTGACGCCACCCTGCACCACGGCAACCCGTAGCGGCACCTCGACGGTATCCGGCGCACCGGCCGGGCCGGCAATCACCCGACCCTGAATACCGATCCGCGCGGTGATATCGCCGCCATTGCGGGCACATTCCCGCGCCATCCTTGTGATCGTCGCCTCGAAGCGCACGTCATTGCCGATCGCCGGCTTGCCCGGTAGCGCCACCAGGTAAGTGGAGGCTCCCGCGCGAATGCTGACGGGCGGGCAGTTCAGCTCGGGCGCGGGCCCCTGTGGATCCACCAGAGGTACGTCCTGCTGGCTGCTTTCCCCGCCAAACAGGCTCTTGAAGCGGTCGGTGAGCGACTGCGCCGATGAGGCAGCGGTAGACAGGCTGTAACCGATCGCCAGCAGAACTGCAGCCGATGTCGCCGTCCTGCGATATTCGCGCAACCGAAATGCCGTCATCCGACGCCTGTCCCCCATATGACGTCCCTTGGCCTCCCTTGGCCTCGCGTATTTCCGTCATTTCCGGCCGGGTTATAGCAGCGCAACGGCGGCGAACCAACGGCATCGGACAACGACCGGACATCCGCGAGGCTTTTCAGCCGCGAAAATCCTCATGCAGCAGCCCGAACAGCAAGTGATCCTGCCAGACGCCATTGATGCAGAGATAGCGCCGCGCCAGCCCCTCCCGGCGGAAGCCGCATTTCTCCAGCACCCGGATCGACGGTGCATTGGAGGGGATGCAGGCAGCCTCGATGCGATGCAAATTGAGTTCGCCAAATAACGACGGCAGCAGCGCACGCAACGCGGCCGTCATGTAGCCGCGATGGGCGTAGGGCTGCCCGATCCAGTAGCCGATGGTGCCGGCCTGGACGATGCCGCGACGGACATTGGCCAGCGTCACGCCGCCGATCATCGCCCCGTCGGACTCGCGAAACACCATGAACGGATAGGACCGGTCGGCGGCGATGTCCTCGACGTAGCGGCGCAACCGGCGGCGGAAACCCAGGCGGGTCAGATCGTCAGACGGCCAGATCGGTTCCCACGGTGTCAGATAGTTGCGGCTGGTTTCGCGCAAATGCGCCCATTGCGGGAAATCGGACATTTGCGGGGCGCGCAGCATCAGCCCGCCGCCGCGAGGCACGAGCGCGGGCGATCCGCTGGTTGGCAATCGAAACAACGCCATGGGCGATACTTCCCAAAGGTAACCAAAATACGTCTGAAATTTCCCTGGCCGGGCCGAGACACGGCCCGACAGGAACCGAGACGCCCTAGAGCCTTTTCCGTTCCGATGGAATCGGAACGGGGCTCCAGGTTCTTGTGTTGAGGCGTTTTCTTTACGCGAACCGCTATCCACCCACGGATCAAGTCCGAGGGCATGCTTCGCTCGAAAACGCTCTAGTGAAGACGAGCTTTCGCCTTCGACCCTGTTAATTCTTCCGCAAAAGCCACCGCCGTGTCCAGACCCCTGCCGCTGCCAAGGGCGACCACCGCGGGCCGGCCGCGCGACAACAGCCCCCGCGCAGCGTTGCGGCTCGAGTCCACGCTGACCGCGTCGATCCGCGCCACCAGTTCTTCCACCGTCAACGGACGGCCATAGGCCAGAATGTGCCGCGCCAATTGCTCGGCGCGTGCGCTGCAGCTTTCCAATGCCATCAACAGGCCTGCCTTCATCTGCGCCTTGGCGCGCGCGACTTCGGCTTCGGTCAGGGTCTCGGCCGCCTCCCTGATGACGTCGACGACCACTTCCATCATCTCGGGCGAGTCGGCGGGATCAGTGCCGGTGTAGAGCCCGAAGAATCCGGTGTCGGTATAGGGCGCGTGGAAGGTGTAGATCGAATAACACAACCCGCGCTTCTCGCGCACTTCCTGGAACAGCCGCGACGACATTCCACCGCCGAGCACATTGGTGAAGACCTGGAGCGAGAACAGCGACAAATCCGATTGCGGCACGCCTTCCAGCGCCAGCGTCAGATGCGCCTGCTCGAGTTCGCGATGCACGACGCGCGAGCCGCCCTTGCCGAACATCGCGGGTTGCGGCTTTGGCGCAGGCGTCGATTCGAGGCCGGAAAATCGCTGGCTGGCTTCCTCGACCACCCGCTTGTGGTCGACCGCGCCGGCCGCCGCCACCACCATGTCGGGACCGCGGTAATGCGTCGAAAGATAGCCGCGCAGCGTATCGCGATTGAAGGCCTTCAGGGTCTTGGCGGTCCCGAGCAGCGAACGCCCCATCGGCTGGTCCGGATAACACAGTTCGTTGAGATGCTCGAATACGACGTCATCCGGCGTGTCCTGGGCGGCGCCGATCTCCTGCGCGATGACGTTCTTTTCGCGTTCCAGTTCGTCCGGCACGAAGGAGGGATTGGCGAGAATGTCGGACAACACATCAAGCGCCAGCGGCACGTCCGCCTTCATCACCCGCGCGTAATAGGCGGTGGTCTCGGTCGAGGTCCCGGCATTGAGGTCGCCGCCCACGGCCTCGATCTCCTCGACGATCTCGCGGGAGGAGCGTCGCGTGGTGCCCTTGAACGCCATGTGCTCGAGCAGATGCGAAATGCCGTGCTCGTCGGGCTTTTCGTCGCGGCCGCCGACGCCGGCCCAGACGCCGAGTGCAGCGGTCTCCAGATGCGGCATGGTATCGGTAATGACCGTGAGGCCGGATGGAAGCCTGGTGACGTCGACGCTCATCCGGCAACCCCCTGCTTGGCGGTGCGACTAACCGACCGCACGAACCTCTCGACCTCGACCTGGTCGTTCTTCATGACCTTGACGTGTTCCTGTTTGGTCATCAGGCCTTCGAGCCAGGCCGGCAATTCGGGCCGAACCCCGCAGGCGGCCTGCACCGCATCGGGGAATTTCGCGGCATGCGCCGTCGACAGCACGATATTTGGAATGGTCGAATCCGGCGTGTCGCGGTCGGCGACCGCGAGCGCCACCGCCGTGTGCGGATCGACGAGATCGCCGGCCTCGCGCCAGGCGGCGCGGATCGCGGCGCTGGTTTCGGTCTCGTCGGCGCGGCCGGCGTCGAACTCCTTGCGGATCTGCGCCAGCATCGCGTCGGGCAGCACGAAGCGCCCGGACTGCTTCAAGGATGCCATCAGCCGGCAAACGCTCGCGGCATCGCGGCCACTTGCCTCGAACAGCAGCCGCTCGAAATTCGACGACACCTGGATGTCCATCGAGGGCGA
>JAGXAF010000202.1 GCA_018971675.1 Bradyrhizobium sp. | reverse complement strand
CCTTATACCGGTCTGACCGGTAACGTGGCCGGCTTCGTGCTTTGCTTCCTGGTCATCATCTCGATGTATGGCGGCGGCTTCTCCACCGTGCCCGCGTATCTGCGCGACATGTTTGGCACCCGTTACGTCGGCGCCATCCATGGCCTGCTGCTGACAGCGTGGTCGATGGCCGGCATTTTCGGACCCGTGCTTGTCAACTATATCCGCGAGTACAATGTCGCACACGGCGTGCCGAAGGCGCAGGCCTACAACACCACCATGTACATCATGGCGGGCCTTCTGGTGATCGGTTTCATCTGCAACTGCTTCGTGAGGGCGGTTAACTCCCGCTTCCACATGAAGGCCAACGACAATCGCGGAACCGAGCCGGGCAGCGTAAAAGCCGCCACCCCGGCCGCGGCGCGGGCATAAGGGAGCGGCGATCATGGATAAGGAACATCAGGAAACCACCACATTGCAACTCGTCCTTGCATGGGGCTTCGTCGGCATCCCGCTCGTGTTCGGCGTGGTGCAGACCCTCATCAATTCGATGAAGCTGTTCCAATAGCTCGGCTTCGCCGCGAAAGGACCCGGCCTCCTCGCGAGGCCGGGTGTGCGACGATGGCCTGGACCAATTCCTTGAGTAGTTATGGCCCTTGCGCCACCAAGACTCTTGCGCCACCAAGGCCCTTGCGCCGTCAGGGCCGACTTGCTTGACGGAGCAACTGGCCTGGCGTTGATCCCGCGGCGGCATTTGGGTTCTTTCAAATCCCGAAAACATTATTTGATCTTGGCGTCTGGCATGCCAGTGACTAGAACTGTTCCAGGCGAAAGGAGATGACGTTCGATGGCGCATGACGTGCAGAAGGTCCGCCCGTTCGATCATCCCGGCGAAGGACGCAAACGAGCCCGGCCAGTCCCGAAAGGGCGCCAGGTCGATCCGACGGCCGCCCGCGAGATCGAGGTCCTGCTCGGCGACTTGCCGCGACGGCGCGATCTCCTGATCGAGCACCTGCACCTGATCCAGGACAAATATAAGCAGATATCGGCGGCCCATCTCGCAGCCCTCGCCGACGAGATGAAGCTCTCCTTTGCCGAAGTGTTCGAGACCGCGACCTTCTACGCCCATTTCGACATCGTGAAGGAGGGTGAGCCCGACATCGCGCCGCTGACCATTAGGGTCTGCGATTCCCTGACGTGTGCGATGCTGGGTGGCGAACGATTGCTGCATGAATTGCAGGCTGGCGCCGGACCGGGCATTCGTGTGGTGCGGGCGCCCTGTGTCGGCCGCTGCGATACCGCGCCGGCGGTGGAGGTCGGCCATCATTTTGTCGATCATGCCAGTGTCGAAAGCGTGCTTGCGGCCGCCAAGAGCGACAATACGCACGCTCGGCTGCCGAACTACATCGACTATGACGCCTATGTGGCTGATGGCGGCTACAAATTGCTGGCGCGCGTCCGATCCGGGGATCTTGCGAAGGAAGATTTGCTGAAGGCGCTCGACGATGCGTCGTTGCGCGGTCTTGGCGGCGCGGGTTTTCCGACGGGACGAAAATGGCGCGCGGTGCTCGGCGAGCCCGGACCGCGGTTGATGGCCATCAATGGCGATGAGGGCGAGCCCGGCACGTTCAAGGATCGCTGGTACATCGAGAGCGATCCGCATCGCTTCATCGAGGGCATGCTGATCGGCGCGCATGTTGTGGAAGCGTCCGACGTCTACATCTACATCCGCGACGAATATCCGGCGGCGCGCGAAATCCTCGAGCGTGAGATCGCCCGGCTGCCGTCGGGCGGCCCGGTGCTGCACCTGCGGCGCGGCGCCGGCGCCTATATCTGCGGCGAAGAATCCTCGCTGCTCGAAAGTATAGAGGGCAAGCGCGGCCTGCCCCGGCACAAGCCGCCCTATCCGTTCCAGGTCGGTCTGTTCAATCTGCCGACGCTGATCAACAATGTCGAGACGTTGTGGTGGGTCCGCGACATCGTCGAAAAGGGCGCGGACTGGTGGAAGAGCCATGGCCGCAACGACCGCCACGGCCTTCGCTCTTATTCCGTTTCGGGCCGCGTCAAAAGCCCCGGCATGAAGCTCGCGCCGGCGGGCATTACCGTGCGCGAACTGATCGACGAGTTCTGCGGCGGCATGGCCGACGGCCACAGCTTTCGCGCCTACCTGCCGGGCGGCGCGTCGGGTGGTATTCTGCCGGCATCGATGGATGACATCCCGCTCGATTTCGGCACGCTGGAAAAATATGGCTGCTTCATCGGCTCGGCCGGGATTGTCGTCCTGTCCGATCGGGACAGCGTGAAAGATGCGGCGCTGAACCTGATGCGGTTTTTCGAGGACGAAAGCTGCGGCCAGTGCACGCCGTGCCGCGTCGGCACGCAGAAGGCGGCGCTGTTGATGGAGCAGCCGGTCTGGAACCGCGAACTGCTCGGCGAATTGAGCCAGGCGATGCGCGATGCCTCGATCTGCGGCCTCGGCCAGGCCGCGTCGAACCCGCTGACCTCCGTCATCAAATATTTCCCGGACGAGTTCCTGCCGAAGGAAGCTGCGGAATGACCAAGATCACCTTCGAACTCGACGGCAAACAGGTCGAAGCCAGTGCCGGCGAGACCATCTGGCAGGTCGCCAAGCGCGAGGGCCATGAGATTCCGCATCTGTGTCATTCGCCGCAGCCGGACTATCGGCCGGACGGCAATTGCCGTGCCTGCATGGTGGAGATCGAAGGCGAGCGGGTGCTGGCGGCGTCCTGCAAGCGCACGCCCAGCATCGGCATGAAGGTGAATTCGGCCAGCCCTCGCGCGGTCGCGGCGCAGAAGATGGTGATGGAGCTTCTGGTCTGCGACCAGCCGGCGCGCGAAACCTCGCACGATCCCGATTCTAAATTCTGGCACTGGGCTGAAAAAGTCGGGGTGACCGAAAGCCGCTTCCCGGCATCGGAACGCTGGCAGGGTGACGCCAGCCACCCCGCGATGAGCGTCAATCTCGATGCCTGCATCCAATGCGGCCTGTGCGTGCGCGCCTGCCGCGAAGTGCAGGTCAACGACGTCATCGGCATGGCCTATCGCAACCACGACGCCAAGATCGTGTTCGATTTCGACGATCCGATGGGAGAATCGACCTGCGTGGCCTGCGGCGAATGCGTGCAGGCCTGTCCGACCGGCGCGCTGATGCCCTCGGTGATGCTGGACGAAAATCATAACAGCCGCGTCACCTATGCCGACCGCAAGGTGGATTCGCTGTGCCCGTTCTGCGGCGTCGGCTGCCAGGTCACCTATCAAATCAAGAACGAGAAGGTGATCTACGCCGAGGGCCGCGACGGCCCTGCCAACCACAACCGGCTTTGCGTCAAGGGCCGCTTCGGCTCCGACTACATCCATCATCCGCACCGCCTCACCAAGCCGCTGGTACGTCTGCCGAACGCGAAGAAGGATGCCAACGATCAGGTCGATCCGGCCAACCCATTCACCCATTTCCGCGAAGCCTCGTGGGACGAAGCGCTCGACATCGCGGCGCGCGGCCTGGTCAAGATCCGCGACGAGAAGGGTTTCAAGGCGCTTGCGGGCTTCGGCTCGGCCAAGGGATCGAACGAGGAGGCCTATCTGTTCCAGAAGCTGGTTCGCACCGGCTTCGGCTCCAACAATGTCGATCATTGTACGCGGCTATGCCATGCCTCGTCGGTCGCGGCGCTGTTCGAAGGTCTGAGTTCCGGCGCAGTGTCGGCGCCGTTCGCGGCCGCGGCCGATGCCGAAGTCATCTGGGTGATCGGCGCCAATCCGACCGTCAACCACCCGGTCGCCGCAACCTTCATCAAGAACGCGGCCAAGCGGGGCGCGAAACTGTACGTGATGGACCCGCGCCGGCAGACGCTGTCGCGTCATGCGACGATGCATCTGCAGTTCAAGCCCGGCTCCGACGTTGCGATGCTGAACGCGATGATTAACACCATCATCACCGAAGGGCTGGCGGACGAGCAATACATCGCCGGCTACACCGAAGGCTATGAGGAGCTGAAGGCCGGGATTACCGAGTTCACGCCGGAAAGGATGGCGCCGGTGTGCGGTATCCCTGCGGAGACGCTGCGCGAGGTGGCGCGCACATATGCGCGCGCAAAGTCTTCCATCATTTTCTGGGGCATGGGTATTAGCCAGCATGTCCACGGCACCGACAATGCGCGATGCTTGATTGCGCTCGCGCTGATCACCGGCCAGGTTGGCCGTCCCGGCACCGGCCTGCATCCGCTGCGCGGCCAGAACAACGTGCAGGGCGCTTCCGACGCCGGCCTGATCCCGATGTTCCTGCCGGATTACCAGCCGGTCGGCCGTGACGACATGCGGAACGCCTTCGAAGAACTGTGGGGACAGAAGCTCGATCCGGTGCGCGGACTCACCGTGGTCGAGATCATGAACGCGATCCATGCCGGCGAGATATCGGGCATGTATATCGAGGGCGAAAACCCCGCGATGTCGGATCCCGATCTGCAGCACGCCCGCGCGGCACTGGCCAAGCTCGACCATCTCGTGGTGCAGGACCTGTTCGTCACCGAGACCGCGTTCCATGCCGATGTCATCCTCCCGGCGTCGGCGTTCGCGGAAAAATCCGGCTCCTTCACCAATACCGACCGCCGCGTCCAGCTCGCGCGCGAGGTCATCAAACCGCCGGGCGAGGCGCGACAGGATCTGTGGATCATCCAGGAGATCGGCAAGCGCATGGGCCTGCCGTGGAATTATGCGGGTCCCGGCGAGGTCTTCACCGAAATGGCGCAATTGATGCCATCGCTGAAGAACATTACCTGGGAGCGCCTCGTGCGCGAGGGCGCGGTGACGTATCCGGTCGACGATCCGGATAAGCCCGGCAACGAGATCATTTTCACCACGGGATTTCCGACCGCGAACGGCCGCGGCAAGATCGTGCCGGCGCATGTGCTGCCGCCGGACGAATTGCCGGACGACGAATATCCCATGGTGCTGTCGACCGGGCGCGTGCTGGAGCACTGGCACACGGGCTCGATGACCCGGCGCTCCCATGTGCTGGACCAGATCGAGCCGGAAGCAACGGCGTTCATGTCGCCAAAGGACATGCGGCGGATGAATGTGCAGCCCGGCAATTTCATCCGGATGCAGACCCGTCGCGGCGCGGTCGAGGTGAAGGTGCGCAGCGATCGCGACGTTCCGGAGAATATGGTTTTCATGCCATTCTGCTACGCGGAAGCCGCGGCCAATCTGCTGACCAATCCGGCACTCGATCCGTTCGGCAAGATTCCCGAGTTCAAGTTCTGCGCGGTGCGGGTCGAGAAGGTCGAACTGCGAAGCGCTGCGGAATAGGCGACGCGCTCGCAAGCGCCGTTGGCTTCGCTCACCTCACTATTTCAGTGAGGCCAGGCGAGCCTCCAAATGATCCGCGAACGCCATATAGACGTGCTCGATGAACAGGGCGCGGCTTTCCCCACCCACTGTAAGCCGGTCGGCGAGGTGCACGATTTCATGCAAACCGACTGAACGGATTTCGCGTGGCTCCTTCTGGAAGACCACGATGAGCCACTGCGTCTGAGGGTTCGTAAAGACGCACGCGCCCTCCAGATCGCCGAGATCCTCGTAGACCTTTCGAAGCTCGGCAAGCAGCTTTGTGGGAAGGTGGGGTGTTGCAAGGTCGACAAATTCCGCCGGATCATGTTTGTCCTGCACCACAAACAAACCCCCGATATAAGTTTGCGGTATGATGGCAAAAACATAACTCATGAACCCACTCCAACGCGTGCCGATGCGCTCGATACCAGAGTCGCCCCGGCTACATACCGCAACTTTCATCCGCAGTCTCCACATTGAATGGCGCAAGTTCATATTTGGGCTCCACGTCTCGACTCCGCGTTGGCCGGAACAGGGTATGGGGCGTGCCTCAAAGCTCCACCGCCGGTCGCGTTTCCCGCGCCCGGGGCAGCGGTGCCAGGCGCATGAGCCGGGCCGCCTGACGGCCCCCGCGCCGCCGACCGAGCTCAAAACGGGCATATCCGCCGGGTGTGGCGTTGGTTCTGGCGAAATCGGGCGCGGCTTGCCTGCGACAGAAAAGACTACCCGGCTTCGGCATCAGTTGAAATTGTCGCAGCAGAGCGGCGCGCAGGACGCGTTGGCGTCATGGGGCACGGCCGGGACGCTGGCCTGGCTCGACGGCATGCCGGCAAGCCTTGCGTCGACAAAGGCGCGCAGCATGGCGAGCGCCAGATCCGGATGATGCGCCTCGATGGATTGATCAAGCCAGTCCGGC
>JAGXAF010000201.1 GCA_018971675.1 Bradyrhizobium sp. | reverse complement strand
ACGGTGCTCGCGGTGAACGTCGGCGGCGCCGTGATCCCGACGCTGATGTCGATCTACCTCGTCGTTCGCTACCAGCTCTGGTTCAAGGCAACGCTCGCCATCATCGTGGTCGCGTTCTTCATCCATGCTTCGGCAACGCCGGTGCACGGCATCGGCATCGCCGTGCCGGTCTTTGTGCCGGTCGTCGTCACCGCGATCCTCGCCTTCATCCTGTCGCGCGAATATGCGCCGCCTCTGGCCTATATCGGGGGATCGATAGGTACGCTGATCGGTGCCGATCTGCTCAATCTGGATAAAATCAGCGGTCTCGGCGCGCCGGTCGCCTCGATCGGCGGCGCCGGAACCTTTGACGGAATTTTCCTGACCGGCATTCTGGCGGTGCTGCTGGCCGGCATTGCCACACCGTCGCGGAGGCAGCCGACGCAATAGACGGGCCGGCGTCGAAAGCCGCACCACCGCGATTGCCACCCATGCAAGCCGCCGAAATTTGCGTCCCGTCCTTTTGCGAAATTTTCAGCGTCGCCATCGAGAGAGAACAGACGTTACGGCGCTGCCAGCGCCGAGCCCCAGCGCCTCGCGGTCTGCACGATCCAGTCGCGATAGAGCGTCAGCGGCGTCACACCGGTAAGGCCGCCGCAGCCGTCGCTGCCGTTCGGCCCCGTCGACCAGTCGACGATGCCGACGACAACCTGCTTGCCCTGCTGGTCCTCGAACACCGGTCCGCCGGAATCCCCGGTGCAGGCGCCAAGCCCCGCGCGCGTGCCGCCCGCGGCCGGATCGACCAGGCGGATTTGCAAGGTGCCGGGATGGCCGGTCGCGACCAGATCGGCGGATCGCACCACGCCGGCGCTCTTGCCGCTGCCACGAATAGTGACGCCGATGCCGGCGATGGTAAAACGGTTGCCGGCGGCGAGCGGCGCCGTGGGCACTCCGATCGCGGACGGATTGGCCTTCGGCGTCTCGAGCTGCAACAGGCTCACATCGGCGGTGGCGCGATGCGCCAGCATCGTCTTCATGTCGAAGCCCGGATGGGTGGCAACTCTCCTGACGTCCCTGAGCCGGGGTTGGCGATCCCCGCCATATTCGACGATCTTGTAGGTCGCGCCGGGACCCACGCAATGCGCCACCGACAACACCAGATCAGGTGCGATCAAGGTGCCGCTGCAGGAGTTGCCGCGCGAGCCGACGATGGTGACGACCGAGCGGCCGATGCCATCGGCTGCCGGCGCGGCGCCGCCGACGATCGCGTGAACGGGCGTGGCAAAAGGCAACGCCACGACCGCCATGATCCGGAAGATTGCTTTCATGCCGCAGAATTAACCGCAACGCGTCCGCCCGCCAAGCAGGGATCGAGAAGCCCGTGATGCTATCCATGGTCTCCCATACCGCAACGAGAAACGCGAATCGACTCCCTCGCTCGAATACCTGTTCACCGGCGCACGGCTGCCGCAAGCGATAGGCGAACCGGCGAATCTCGGATAAATCTGGCGCCGTGTCGACCTGACCCAGACTGATCCTCCATGCCCGCTTCCAACATTGCCCCGGCGCGCGGCCGCGGGAACGACGCCCCCGACGCGCTCGCGGTGCTTCATGCCGTGTTCGGACTATCGGGCTTTCGCGGCGCGCAGGAGCAGATCATCCGTCATGTCGTCGACGGCGGCAATTGCATGGTGCTGATGCCGACCGGCGGCGGCAAGTCGCTGTGCTATCAACTGCCGGCCTTGTTGCGCGAAGGCTGCGGCATCGTGGTTTCGCCGTTGATTGCGCTGATGCGCGACCAGGTCGCGGGCCTCACCGAGGCCGGTGTCAAGGCGGCAGCGCTGAATTCGACGCTCAGCCTCGAGGAAGCGAACAGCGTCGAGCGGCGGCTTCTCGCCGGCGACCTTGATCTGCTCTATGTCGCGCCGGAACGGCTGTTGACGCCGCGCTGCCTCTCACTGCTCGGCCGCGCCAAAATCGCACTGTTTGCGATCGACGAAGCGCATTGCGTGTCGCAATGGGGCCATGATTTCCGCCCCGAATATATCGGGCTTTCCGTGCTCGCCGAGCGCTTTCCCGAGGTGCCGCGCATCGCGCTCACCGCCACCGCCGACGAACTGACGCGAAAGGAAATCACGGCTCGCCTCGGGCTCGCCGACGCACCGCAATTCATCGCGAGCTTCGATCGGCCGAACATCAGATACGACATCGTCGACAAGCAGAATGCGCAAACCCAGCTCAGGGCCTTTATCAGGGAGCGCCACGCCGGCGATGCCGGCATCGTCTATTGTCTGTCGCGCGCCAAGGTCGAGGATACCGCCGAGGCGCTAACCAAGGCCGGCATTCCGGCATTGCCCTATCACGCCGGCCTCGATGCGGCCGTGCGGAGCCGCCACCAGGATCGGTTCCTCAACGAGGACGGCCTCGTGGTCGTCGCCACCATCGCGTTCGGCATGGGCATCGACAAGCCAGACGTGCGCTTTGTCGCGCATCTCGATCTGCCCAGGAGTATCGAGGCCTATTACCAGGAGACCGGACGCGCGGGACGCGACGGCAGGCCGTCCACCGCCTGGATGGCCTATGGCCTGTCGGACATCGTGCAGCAGCGCCGCATGATCGAGGAATCTGCCGGCGCCGAAGCCTTCAAGCGGGTATCGATCGGCAAGCTCGATGCACTGGTCGGCCTCGCCGAGACCGCGGGCTGCCGGCGCGGCCGCCTGCTCGGCTATTTCGGGGAGACGTTCGCGGCCGGCAAATGCGGCAACTGCGACAATTGCCTGTCGCCGCCGCTGGTGCGCGACGGCAAGGTCATCGCGCAAAAGCTGTTGTCCTGCGTTTATCGTACCGGGCAACGCTTCGGCGCCATGCACCTGATCGACGTCCTGATCGGACGCCTGACCGAACGCGTCAGGCAATTTGGCCATGAACGGCTCTCGGTATTCGGCATCGGTCGCGAACTCAACGAGAAGCAATGGCGCGCCGTATTGCGTCAGTTGGTCGCGATGGGTCATTTACAGGCCGACAGCGAGGCGTTCGGCGCGCTGAAGCTGACCGAAAGCGCGCGGGCCGTGCTGAAGGGCGAGACCGGGGTAATGCTCCGCGAACAGACAGCCGGCCACGATCGCCCCAGTCGGGCCAAATCGAGGCGGGGCGATCTGGCGCCGCAGCCCGCCTCGCGCGGCACGGCGGTCAACGCGAACCTGCTCGGCGTGCTCAGGGCGTGGCGATCCGAAGTTGCGCGCAAGCGCGGCGTGCCGGCCTATGTGGTACTGCACGATTCCACCATCGAGGGCATCGCGGCGTCACGTCCGGGCACGCCAGAGCAACTCCGCGATATTCCCGGCATCGGCGACAGGAAACTCGAGCGCTACGGACGCGAACTGATCGCGCTGGTGAACTCCGCGGAATGAACGGCGGGCGGATATCGATCTCGGGCATCGCCGCTGGGCAGCTGGCGGCGTTACCCTTTACTTGGGTTAATCGGATTCCCGAATCGGGACAGCCGTACGCGCAGTTTCGTGGCAACGACGCCCCATCATTATTCTTCGATGGCAGGACCTGCGCTGTCGCAACGGCGAAAGCTTCGTAAATCCGGTCCATAAACGTCGGGCTGTCGCGGAAGGCCGCGCACTTAAGTAGCGCATCGCTGCACGGCAGTTCTGGCATTGCTTTTGCCATGAGGTGAGGTCTACACCGACTGCATGGGGCGGTTGTGCTAACTTCGTTCGTCTGGAGTCCCAATATGAAGCAAGAGCGTCATTTTGAAAATGTTCGCGGGAGGTCGGCTGGCGAGGCCGAGCGCCTCGGAACGGTGATCGAGGACTTGCGCCGTATTGTTCAGGCCCTGGATTGCGATGTTGCGGCCGCGGCCGGCCAATCCAGAACCGAAGGGCATTCGGACGCCGCCCAGGCTGCCTTGCTCTCGAACACCCTGGCCACAAGACGTGACAATCTCAAATCGACGATTGCGACGCTCGAAGCAAGGCTGCCGAAATCTTCGACAATGGCCGGTCCCATCTAGCGCGTTCTTCATCGAGGGCTTGTTCGGATCCGCGGAACGGCCGTTACTTTCATTTCCTGCCGGGCGGGGAACGAGAATCGTGTCGTGCCTTCGTCGTTCAAGAGCAGCTTCCAGGCTGCGGGCGATCAGCGGCGCGGGAGCGGTTGCCTGATACGGCGGAAGACCTCCGTCGGAAGGCGTCACCGCAACATATCAATATCCGACGTTTCCAATCACATCGACCCACAAGACGCAAAGGCCGGCTCGGCGCTTCAAGCGAAGGACCATGGATCTTCGCCACCGATGCAGCAGCGGACGATCGTGGAGCCGGGCCAAGCGGTTCGCGGGTCATGCACGCACCCGCTCAAACCAAAGACATCAGCCCGGTCTCTGACTCGACCGGTCGCGCATTCAAAAACGATCCCGTCATCGACAGCATGACTCAAACACCTGGACTCAAACACCTGGATTCAAACACCTGGACAAAGTCGTCCAGCTGCGTCGACGCCACGCGAGAAAGTCGCGCGATCGACAGCGCGCTGTGACCGCCGTTTACCTTGTTCGAAGCGCACAGTATCAATTTTACAAATGTGGTGTACTTTGTGTTTATGCATGTCGATGTCGACTGCATTCAACTCAACAATGGGACCACGGAGGGTGATATGGCCAAGAAAGCGAAGAAGGCAAAAAAGAAGACCGCTAAGAAGAAAAAGAAATAGGCCTCGCCATAGCTTTGCTGAAACACATCAAGGCGCGTGCACGACCTTGGCATCGCCATCCTCTATCGCTGCGGCTTGATGTGTTTCGCGATCGGTAAATTTTAAACCGGGACCACTTTTAAACCGGGACCACTAGGCGCGATTGCGGATGTTTCCGGGTTCGCGGACCCTCGCAACAGAATCACCCGCCGCCGCGCCTCGAAGCAGGTAACCGGCAAGATGATCCGGTGCCGGAAGCGATGCGAGCCCGGCTCCAGGTCGGAGCGGTGATGGTGTCCGCGACTACGCAACCCTCGTAGCCCGGACTTCGGCGAAATCCACAGGTTTTTTGCTCCGCGCGGTCCGAAGATACGGCGACCTCGGCCGGACAAACTGGAAGCTGGCGGAGGCCATCAGCATCTTCGGGATACACGCGTAATTGGAGCACGTTTAGCGTCGAAAACTTGATCTTTGTGGTTTTCTCACAACAGTCCTCGGTCGGGAATCTCTGTATACCGCGAGCAGCGAAGGTGCGAATGGTTCGCTCGCTTCGGTGCTGATCGAGGTAATCCCGTGAAAAAGAAAATTATTGCAGCTGCTGCCCTTTTGATTGCTGGTACCACCGCCGGTTCTGCTGCTGACCTCTCCATGGCCACGAAGGCACCGGCCTATGTCGCGCCCGTCTGGAGCTGGACCGGATTTTATATCGGCGGCCACGTCGGCGCTGGTTGGGGAACGACAGAATCGACCATCACCTCGATTACCGGACTTGGCCCCACCAACTTTGCGCTCGAACAAAATAACCGAAGCGGTGTTCTGGGCGGCGGTCAGATCGGCTATAACTTCCAGTCCGGATGGGCGGTTTTTGGTATACAGGCCGACATCGCAGGAATGGACGTCAAGGGAACAGCGCCCTGTTTCATAGAACTTACGTGCACGTCGAAGAGTGACTGGCTGGCGACAGTGTCGGGCCGGTTCGGCGGCGTTGTTGCAGACAAAACTCTCATCTACGCCAAAGGCGGCGCGGCATGGATGAATACCACCCATACCGTGGCGATCCCGGCCGCCGGTATCTTCGGAGCTCCTGGTGCCGGCACCGCATCAGCGAGCGCCGAGAACACTGACTTCGGCTGGCTGCTTGGTTTCGGCGCCGAATACGCCTTCTCTCCAAACTGGACTGCCTTTATCGAATATGACTATATGCAATTCGACACGAAAAGCGCCACGCTTAACTTTGTTGCTATTCCCGGTGCTGCTCTTAACGTCGACTACAAGGACAAGCTCTCAATTGCGAAGATCGGTGTGAACTACAAGTTCTAGGCGCAGTCCGACTGGACGTCTTCTCGAAGACTCGGAAGCAACTAAGCCCCGGCATCGTCCGGGGCTTTTTGCTGCGGACATGTGGAAAGTTGGCGCGAACATGTCACAACATCCACAACGGCGGCCAAGCCGTTGTCGGCAACGTTCAGGGAGTGGGCCGACGTCGAAATCGGAGAGTCAGCCCATGCACCTGGATATGAAACTAACTTGATAAAATGGACGAATCAGCTCCGTGCCGAAAATCAGATTC
>JAGXAF010000200.1 GCA_018971675.1 Bradyrhizobium sp. | reverse complement strand
TTGGCGGAAGGCGCCAACGGCCCGACCACGCCGGATGCGGACCTCGTGCTCGACAAGCGCCGCGACGAAATCTTCCTCATTCCGGACATTCTCTGCAATTCGGGCGGCGTCGTGGTCAGCTATTTCGAATGGGTGCAGGATTTGCAGCAATTGTTCTGGGAGGAAGAGGAAGTGATGCGGCGCGAATATCATATCCTGGATCGTGCCTTCGAGCAGATGGTCGCGCGCGCCAGGGCCGACAACATTTCTCACCGCACCGCCGCGATGGCGATCGGGGTCGAAAAGGTCCGTGCCGCCAAGGCCACGCGGGGGCTGTTTCCCTAGAGCGTTTTCGAGCGAAGCATGCCCTCGGACTTGATCCGTGGGTGGATGCCGGTTCGCGCAAAGAAAACGCGTCAGAACAAGAATCTAGGGCCCCGTTCCGATTCCATCGGAACGGAAAAGGCCCGAATCGCTGGCCTATGGTGCGGTCGTGCACGGCACGCGCAGGAAACCGCGGAAGCGAACCCGGCCGCCGCGCACCGGCGCGCCGTTCAATGCATAACCGGGAAAGCGCGCCAGAAAGCGCGAAATCGCAGTCGCGCCTTCCAGCCGCGCCAGCGCCATGCCGACGCATTGGTGCGGGCCGCTGCCAAAGGCGAGATGGCGGTTGGGCGCGCGGCCGATATCGAAGGCTTCGGGATCGGTGAATTGCGCGGGATCGCGGTTGGCCGCGCCGATGCATAGCGTCACCGACGCGCCCGCGGGCAACGCCACGCCGCCGAGTTCGACCGGCTCGGTCGTCATGCGATTGCCCAACTGGTTGGAGCTTTCGTAGCGCAACACTTCCTCGATTGCGGTCCTGATCAAATCGGGCTGCTCGATCAGCCGCTTCTTTTGATCGGGATGCCGCGACAGCGCGACCAGCCCGTTGCCGATCAGGTTGGTCGTGGTCTCGTGGCCGGCGTTGAGCAGGAAGATGCAGTTGTGCAGCAATTCCTTCGCGGTCAGCCGCTCGCCATTGTCCTCGCCGCTACCCTCTCCCTGGATCAGCCGCGTGAGCACGTCGCGGTCGGAATTGCCCGGCTCGGCCCTGCGCTGTTCGACCAGAACTTCGAGATAGCCGAGGAAATCCTTCACCGCCTGGTTGCCGCGCGCAAACGCCTCGGGCCCGATCACCGGTTCAAGCGCGCCCAGGATCGCCAGCGACCAGTCGCGCAGCGGTCCACGCTCGCCATGCGGCACGTCGAGCAGATTGCCGATCACTTCAACGGGGATCGCGGCGGCGTAGTCCTCGATCAGGTCGACCTTTCCTTTCGAGGCCAGGCCGTCCAGCAGCCGGTCCACCAACGCGATCAGGTCCGGCTCCATCGCCGCGACCGCGCGCGGCGACAGCGCGCCGGTGATCAGCCGCCGCACCCTGGTATGCGCCGGCGGGTCGTTGAACACGAGGCTGGTGGTGTGATGCTCATAGAGTAATGAATCCCCGTATTTCGGCGCGAATTCCTTTTTCTTGTCGGAGGAGAACGATTTCGTGCGTTTGTAGGCGCTGACCAGATCGTCATAGCGGGTCAGGAAGTAAGAACCGTTCGGCAGCCGCTTGACCGGTTCGTGCTCCCGCAGGGCCCGATAGGTCGGGTAGGGGTCGGAATAAAATTCCGGAGCCAGGTTTTCGAGGTCGAAACGGGCCGCCAGCTCTCGCGTGTCCGGGTTCATGCTGCCATACTCATTGGTGAGGACCGATATGCCGTTTTCGCTGTTGGCGAGGCCGCGGCGCCGTCTACAGTCCCGCACCGAAATGCAGTCTCGTCAACCGACCGGAAGCGGAAATGCACGCTGGAGCGGACGCAAGTTCCGAAACAATGCCTGCCGAAGCTCTGCCGACTTGGCCTGAGGATATTTTTTCGATTTTGCGGCGCTTCGACGTTCGTCAGGTGCCGTATGTGCCGGATGCCGGCCACTCGCAACTGATCGACCGCGTGCTCGGCACGCCCGCGATGCGTGCGATCCCGCTGACCACGGAGGAGGAGGGCGTGGCGCTGTTGGCCGGAGCCTGGGCCGGCGGACAGCGCGGCGTGCTCCTGATGCAGTCGAGCGGCGTCGGCAACTGCATCAACATGCTGTCGCTGACCCAGATCTTCCGCTTTCCGTTCCTGACACTGGTGACGATGCGCGGCGAATGGGGCGAGTTCAACCCGTGGCAGGTGCCGATGGGATCGAGTACGCAGGCGGTGCTCGAATTGTCCGGCATCAAGGTGCTGCGTGCCGATCGTCCCGATGAGGTCCGCGAAGTCGTCGAGGCCGCTTCAGGGCAGGCCTATAACGCGTGCACGCCGACCGCCGTCCTGTTGTCGCAGCGCCTGATCGGCGCCAAGGTCTTCAGCAAATGAGCAGGACGAACCTTCTCGATCGCCGTCAGGTCGTCTCCTGTCTGCTGGCGGAACGCAAGGATGCCATCGTGATCGGGGGCCTCGGCGCTTCGACCTACGATATCGCCGCTGCCGGCGACCACGCGCGCAATCTCTATCTGTGGGGCGCGATGGGCGGCGCGGTCATGATCGGGCTCGGCCTCGCTTTGGCGCAACCAAAACTTCCCGTAGTGGTGATCACGGGTGACGGCGAGATGCTGATGGGAATGGGGTCGCTCGCGACCGTCGGTCTGCAACAGCCGAAAAACCTGACCATCGTGGTTCTCGATAATGAATGCTATGGCGAAACCGGCGGGCAGGCGAGCCATACCGCCGGCGGAACCGACCTGGTCGGCGTCGCCAAAGCGTGCGGCATCGCCGAGGCCAACTCCATGACCACGATGGCCGAGGTCGGGGCTTTCAAGGGCTCCCTGCAGAACGTGTCGGCGGGGCCGCGCTTTGCCAGCATCAAGATCGACGGCGCCAATCTGGAGCGGGCGCTGTCCAGCCGCGACGGTGCCTTCATCGTCAGCCGGATCCGGGGCGCGCTCGGATTCCAGCCGATTTAGCGCCAGAGCCCCGTTCCCATGAAATTGGAACGAGGCTCTGGATTCTTGTTTTGAAGCGTTTCCTTCACGCGGACCGGTATCCACTAATTAACGTCCCAATTCGACGTGCTGCGCTGCAATAAGATTCTTGACATTGCTTTGGTGAGTGATTACTCACACCCCTATGTCTACGTTGCGCATGACCAGTGAGTTGCGGCGGCAGCTGATTCTCGGCGCCGCTAAACGATGTTTTGCCCGCAACGGCTTTGCCGGGACCACGACCAAGAGCGTGGCCGCAGCAGCGGCCATTTCCGAAGGCCTGCTGTTCAAGCACTTTCCTTCCAAGGCGGCGCTGTACGCCGAGATACTGACCGAGGAGTGCCAAGCCGATCCGGATCTCGCGCATTTGCTGGGGCAGGAGCCTTCGACGGCGACATTGGTCAAACTGGTCAAGGGCATGGTGCGGCACTTCCTCGGCATCGCCGATGGCCCAGACGAACAGGAAGCGCAACGGCTGCGGCTGATGACCACGAGCCATCTCGAGGACGGCGAATTCGCGCGTTTGCTCTATGCCAAGGTCGGCGACCTGATCGGGCCGGTCTTCATCGCTTCGCTCGACCGCGCGGTGGAGGCTGGCGATGCCTCGCGGATCGGAAGCGACCCGCTCAACCTGTTCTGGTTTGCCCACCACACCGTGCTGATGGCAGCGCTGTCGCGAATTCCCGCGGTGCCCTGCCTCTCCTACGGCAATGCGCCTGATCTTGAGCGCCAGCTTTGCGAGTTTCTCCTGCGCGGCATCGGACTTCGCGAAGCCGCACTAACCGCTCATTTGAGCAGCGGCTTCTCGCCGGATCCGGCACACCAAATAGCTGCGGAAGGTGCATGACATGAACATCGCGAACGAAGCCAATATCGCGGGCAAGCCGATCACCGACAAGCCGCGCGCGCGGCCGGTGCGCATGGTGCGCTGGTTCATCATTGTCGGCTTGCTGCTGGCGGTGCTGGTTGGCGCGCTGGTCGGATTCAATGCGTTCCGCGAGCACGCGATCAAGCAGTTCTTCGCCACCAACAAGCCGCCGCCGACGCCGGTCAGCATCGCGGTCGCCAAGGCTGAAGTCGTTCCGAACCTGCTCGCCGCGGTCGGCGATCTCGCCGCTGTGCACCAGGTCAACGTCACTTCCGACGTCGGCGGCCGCATCACCGACATCATGTTCAAGGCCGGTTCGACGGTGAAGGCGGGCACTCCGCTGGTGCAACTGTTCGACGAACCCGAGCAGGGCGATCTCGCCAGCTTCAAGGCACAGGCGGTGATGGGGAAGTTGGCGCTCGATCGCGCCAAGCAACTCGCTGCGCGGCAGTTCGGCCCGCAGGCAACCGCCGATCAGGCGCAGTCGACCTTCGACCAGGCCAATGCCGGCATCGCCAAGACGGAAGCGATCATCTCGCAGAAGCTGGTGAGGGCGCCGTTCGACGGACAGCTCGGCGTGCGTCACGTCGAAGTCGGCCAGTTCCTCACCGCCGGCACGCAGATCGTGAGCTTGACGGATCTGTCGACGCTGTACGCCAATTTTACGGTGACGGAAAAGGACAGCGGCGAACTCAAGGCAGGCCAGACCGTGCGTGTGGTGGTCGATGCCTATCCGAAGCAGCCTTTCGAAGGCAAGATCACCACGATCGAGCCGCAGATTTCGACCGATACCCGCAACATCCATGTGCAGGCGACCATCGCCAATCCCGATCATATTCTCAAGCCGGGCATGTTCGCGACCATCACGGTGGTACTGCCGGACAAGCCGCCCGTCGTCACCGTGCCGGAGACGGCGGTCGACTATTCGCTCTACGGGGATTCGGTCTTCCTGATCACCGAGAAGAAGGAGGATGACGGCAAGACCAGCCTGTCCGCGGTACGCACCTTCGTGCGGACCGGCAACAGGGTCGATGGCAGGGCCGAAATCGTCGAGGGCGTCAAGGAAGGCGACCGCGTGGTCGCCGTCGGCCAGCTCAAGCTGCAATCGGGCGCGGCGGTATCGATCTCGCCCGACGGGCCGCCGCCGATCCCGGCTAACCCGCCGCGTTACTGATCCGGAGCCTGTCGCGATGCAATGGACCGACATCTTCATCAAGCGACCAGTGCTATCGGTGGTCGTGAGCCTGCTGATCCTCCTGATCGGGTTCAAGGCCGCGACCAGCCTGCCGATCCGGCAATATCCAAAGCTGTCGAACACCGTGGTCAACATCACCACGGTGTATCCCGGCGCGTCGGCTGACCTGATCCAGGGCTTCATTACGACGCCGATCGAACAGGCGGTCGCCTCGGCCGAAGGTGTCGACTACATGACGTCGTCCTCGGTGCTCGGCACCAGCACGATCCAAGTCTACATCAAGCTGAACTTCGATCCGAACCAGGCGCTGACCGAGGTCCTCGCCAAGGTGAGCTCGGTCAAATACCTGATTCCGAAGGAATCCAACGACCCGGTCGTGACCAAGACCACGGGTCAGACCACGGCAGTGATGTATCTCGGCTTCTCCAGCCAGGTTCTGACCGGATCGGCGATCTCGGATTATCTGACGCGCGTGGTGCAGCCGATACTGTCCACCGTCGACGGTGTCGCGTCCGCCGATATCCTGGGCGGGCAGACTTTCGCGATGCGGCTGTGGCTCGATCCGGTCCGCATGGCCGGCCGCGGCGTTTCGCCGGCTGAGGTTTCGGCGGCGATCGCCGCCAATAACTTCCAGGCCGCAGCCGGCCAGTCCAAGGGCTTTTTTACCGTCTCCAACATTTCAGCCAATACGGATCTGGCCAACGTCGACCAGTTCAAGCGGATGATCGTCAAATCCAAGGACGGCGGTTTTGTGCGAATGGAGGATATCGCCACCGTCGAACTCGCGGCGCAGAGCACCGACGCCAGCGTCGCCTTCAATGGCGAGCACGCGATCTTCATCGGCGTGCAGGCGACGCCGCAGGGTAACCCGCTCACCCTGGTCAAGGGTGTCCGCGCCCTGTTCCCGGAGCTTGAACGCAATCTGCCGCCGTCGATGAAAATGAAGGTGGCCTACGATTCGACCAAGTTCATCCAGTCCTCGATCGACGAGGTGGAGAAGACGCTCGGCGAGGCGATCATGATCGTGGTCGTGGTGATCTTCCTGTTCCTGGCTTCGCTGCGTTCGGTGGTCATCCCGGTGGTGACGATACCGCTGTCGCTGATCGGTGTCTGCAGCCTGATGCTGATGATGGGCTTGTCCATCAATTTGCTCACTTTGCTGGCGATGGTGCTGGCGATCGGTCTCGTCGTCGACGACGCCATCGTGGTGGTGGAG
>JAGXAF010000199.1 GCA_018971675.1 Bradyrhizobium sp. | reverse complement strand
GGCCTCGGCATGGATCTCGCCGGTCTTCGGATTGACGAGGTCCTCGGCGAGGTAGTTGCCGACCAGTTCCTCATCCGACATCCGCAGCGCTTTCAGCCCCTTCTCCTGGAGCTGGCGTGCGGCGCGCACGGTGAGCTTCTTACCGGCCTCCAGCACCACCTTGCCGGTGTCGGCGTCGATCAGGTCGTTGACTGTCGAGTAGCCGCGGAAACGGGCGGCGTCGAACGGCACGCGCCAGCCTTCCTTGCCGCGCTTGTAGGTGATCTTTTTGTAGAAGGTCGACAGGATTTGCTCGCCGTCCAGGCCAAGGGCGAACATCAGCGACGTCACCGGAATCTTGCGACGGCGGTCGATGCGCGCATAGACGATATCCTTGGCATCGAACTCGATGTCGAGCCAGGAGCCGCGATATGGAATGACGCGCGCGGCAAACAATAGCTTGCCAGAGGAGTGCGTCTTGCCCTTGTCGTGGTCGAAGAACACGCCCGGCGAACGGTGCATCTGGGAGACAATGACGCGCTCGGTGCCGTTGACGATGAAGGTGCCGTTCATCGTCATGAGCGGGATGTCGCCCATGTAGACGTCCTGCTCCTTGATGTCCTTCACCGATTTCGCGCCGGTTTCCTCATCAATATCGAACACGATCAGGCGCAGCGTCACCTTCAAGGGCGCAGCGAAGGTCATGCCGCGCTGGCGGCACTCGTCGACGTCATATTTCGGCGGCTCGAATTCATAGCGCACGAATTCCAGCATCGAGGTGCCGGAGAAATCGGAAATCGGAAACACCGAGCGGAAGACCGCCTGCAAGCCCTCGTCGAGCCGCCCGCCGGGCGGCTCGTCCACCATGAGGAACTGGTCGTAGGACGCCTTCTGAACCTCAATGAGGTTCGGCATCTCTGCGACTTCCTTGATGTGACCGAAAAACTTGCGAACGCGTTTGCGACCGGTGAACGTCTGTTGCGCCATCGTGGCCTCTCGTTTCGCCGCGCCCTTAAGGAGCGGACCTTTCCGAAAGCGCGGGGTCGCCTTCGGAGTTGAATGTAAATTCGTCCTTCGCCCAGTTCGCCCTCATCAGGAAAAAGGTCCTGAATCGAAGTATCCGGTACTCAAAGAACGCAAAGCGACGCGCGGGGCGCTTTAACGCACCCGCACGTCTAAAACCGCATCGTTACGGACTGCAAAGCCCGAAATTGCCTATCTCCCAACGGCTTGCGCTGGGAACTTGCGATCCCTCCCGCCTGCCGTGTTTTCGTGCTGCCGCCCCGATATGGGGTAGCAATCGTGGAAATTCGAGGGGCACGCCCGCCAATCCCCACACTTTCTCGTGTAGGACGCCCGCCGGATGGAACCGGCGGGGTCCCGCAACGGCCAGAATGGCCGCCGCTGCTCATTTTCTTCGAAATCCCGGCGTCTCGCTTCGCCTGCCCGGGATTCGCCCAAGTAACCTGCGGTTACTTGAGTTCGACCTTCGCGCCAGCCTTTTCGAGCTGGGCCTTGATCTTGTCGGCTTCTTCCTTGTTGACGCCTTCCTTCAGCGGCTTGGGAGCGCCTTCGACCAGGTCCTTGGCTTCCTTGAGGCCAAGGCCGGTGATGGCGCGGACTTCCTTGATGACCTCGATCTTCTTGTCACCGGCGGCGGCCAGCACGACCGTGAACTCGGTTTTCTCTTCAACCGGTGCCGCAGCACCGCCGCCAGCCGCGGGACCAGCGACCGCCACGGCCGCAGCCGCGGAGACGCCCCACTTTTCTTCGAGGAGCTTGGCGAGCTCGGCCGCTTCGAGCACGGTCAGGCTCGAGAGGTCGTCAACAATCTTCTGCAAGTCAGCCATTGATCTGTTTCCTTAAACGTATCGGTTCGAACCAGGGTTTATGTGTTTTGCGAGAGCCGTCAGGCCGCTTCGCCCTTAGAGGCATGAGCCTGAATGACGCGCGCGAGCTTGGCTGCGGGCGCATTCGCGAGCTGAGCGAGCTTGGTCGCCGGCGCCACCAGGAGGCCAACGATCTTGCCGCGCAGTTCATCGAGCGACGGCAGCGAGGCAAGCGCCTTCACGCCATCGACATTCAGGACGGTTTTACCCATCGATCCGCCGAGGATGACGAACTGCTCGTTCGTCTTGGCGAATTCGATGGCAACCTTCGGCGCCGCTACCGGATCGTTTGAAGTCGCGATCACGGTCGGCCCCTTCAACAGGGAACCGATGGCAACGACGTCCGTGCCTTCAAGAGCAATTTTGGCGAGACGGTTCTTCGAGACCTTCACCGACGCACCCGCCTGCTTCATCTGCGTGCGCAGCTTTTGCATCTGGGCCACGGTGAGGCCGGAATAATGGGCAACGACTGCGACGCTGGTGGTCTTGAAAAGACCATTCAGCGCCTCGACCGCATCCCTTTTAGCCGCTCTTTCCACAGCAAGCTCTCTCCGGTTGGCGGTCTGTGCCACGAGGCAGGACCGCCGGGTTACACCCATCGTCCCGCCTGAACTGGTCTCGAGACATCCAGGTCTCGGGACACGCCGGGCAGAACGACATATGAAGCCTGCCCTCCCGAGCCTGACGGCACGGGGTGTCGAGGTTCGAACCAAATACACCCTTGAAAAGCCCCGGCGAGCCGCGACTTCAGGGGTTAAAAATCTGGTCTTCACCCGTCTGTACAGGCTGAACAATTAAGCCATTGAAAAACTTTCGTTTATCTCAGGCGCCTGTAGTCTTGGACAGGATCGGGATACGCCGGCAAGCCGGCCCAGCCCTACCCGCTTTCCCCTCAAACGACAGCTTTCCCCTCCTTTCGAGCCACCCACGCGGAATGTCCGGAAAGGAAAAGTCTCCTATTCGTTCTCTTTTGGAATGCGAGCACAGACGTGCCAGCAATTCGCCAGCACGCCTGGAAGCGCGGTGTTTACCGGTTCTTTCCGGTCTTGCCAAGGGCTAATTCGTCCTTGTTCAACAGGCCGCCCGGCCGCCCATATCCATCATCGCGCCGGGAGCAGCGCCTCGGCGATCCGTGGCATCGACGCTTTCGAAAAGCGCGACTGGATCCGGACCTTTTCCGGCGTCGGCGTTGTTCCTCAACACAAAGGGCAGAACTGGTTTGCCCAATTCCGCCCCTCGTTCTTACAATTGTGTCGGCAAGACCTCAGCCGAGCAACGAGCCCGGCTCGACCTTGACGCCCGGCCCCATGGTTGAGGAAACCGCCACGCGCTGGATGTAGGTGCCCTTGGAGCCGGCAGGTTTTGCCTTGGCAACCGCATCGGCGAGCGCCTTGACGTTCTGCACCAGCTTCTCTTCGGAGAAAGACGCCTTGCCGATGCCGGCCTGCACGATGCCGGCCTTCTCGACGCGGAATTCGACTGAACCGCCCTTGGCGCCCTTGACGGCGGTGGTGACGTCCATCGTCACGGTGCCGATCTTCGGGTTCGGCATCATGCCGCGCGGTCCGAGCACCTTACCCAGGCGGCCGACCAGCGGCATCATGTCGGGGGTAGCAATACAGCGATCGAAGTCGATCGTGCCGCCCTGGACCTTCTCGACCAGATCCTCGGCGCCGACGACGTCGGCGCCCGCGGCCTTGGCTTCCTCGGCCTTGGCGCCGCGGGCGAACACGCCGACCCGCAACGTGCGGCCGGTACCGTTCGGCAGATTGACGACACCGCGGACCATCTGGTCGGCGTGACGCGGGTCGACGCCGAGATTGATCGCGACCTCGACGGTCTCGTCGAATTTCGACTTGGCGCGTTCCTTGACCATCTTGATGGCATCCGCCAGCGGATACAGCTTCTCGCGGTCGATACCCTCACGGGCCTTCTTCAAGCGTTTTCCGATTGCCATGATCCGTTACCCCGCAACTTCAAGGCCCATCGAACGGGCGGAGCCCTCGACCATCTTCATGGCCGACTCGATGGTGTCGCAATTCAAGTCCTTCATCTTCTTCTCGGCGATCTCGCGCACCTGCGCTTTCGTCACCTTGCCGGCCTTGTCGCGGCCCGGAGCTTTCGATCCGGACTGGATCTTGGCGGCTTGCTTGAGGAAGTAGGACATCGGCGGGGTCTTCATCTCGAAGGTGAACGAACGATCGGCATAGATCGTGATCACCACCGGAATCGGAGTGTTCTTTTCTTCCTTCTGCGTCTGGGCGTTGAACGCCTTGCAGAATTCCATGATGTTGAGGCCGCGCTGACCAAGCGCGGGGCCGATCGGAGGCGACGGATTCGCCGCTCCGGCCGGCACCTGCAATTTCAGGTATCCGGTCACTTTCTTTGCCATGCGTTACTCCTGTTGCGCCGACCGAAATCGGCTGGTTCAGGTTTCGTGGTTCGGATCAGCACAGCTGGCGACTGTCCCTCCTCCCACGGCCTCCATCTTCGCGAAGGCGCGCTTCGCGTTACCCGGTCAGACCTTCTCGACCTGACCGAATTCCAGTTCGACCGGCGTGGCGCGTCCGAAGATCGACACCGCGACCTTGACGCGCGAACGCGCCTCGTCGATTTCCTCGACCACGCCCGAGAACGAGGCGAACGGCCCATCGGCCACCCGCACATTCTCGCCGATCTCGAAGGACACCGACGCTTTTGGGCGCTCGACGCCTTCCTGTACCTGGTGCAGGATCCGCATCGCCTCGGCTTCCGAGATCGGCATCGGCTTGTTTTCCGCGCCGAGGAAACCGGTCACCTTCGGAGTGTTCTTGATCAGATGGAACGCCTCGTCGGTGAGTTGCATCTTCACCAGCACGTAGCCCGGGAAGAACTTGCGCTCCGTGTCGATCTTGCGGCCGCGGCGCACCTCCTGGACCTTTTCGGTCGGCACCAGCACCTCATCGAACAATTCTTCAAGCCCGCGCTGCTTGGACTGCTCACGGATCGACTCCGCGACCTTTTTTTCAAAGTTCGAATAGGCGTGAACGATATACCAGCGCTTGTCCATCATATGCGTTCCGGCGCTTGCCATCAGTGGATGCCGAGCAAAAAGGTGATGAGAGAACGGATGATCTGATCCGAAGCGAAGAAGAAGATCGACGCCAGCGCGACCATCACGAACACCATGATCGTGGTGATCATCGTCTCGCGGCGGGTCGGCCAGGTGACCTTGTTGGTCTCCGAGCGCACTTCCTGCAGGAACTTGAACGGGCTGAAAGCCATCGTAGGATACCCACGCTCCTTGCGGGACAAACCTGAGAGTTAAGGAATCCGAACAGCCCTCCAGCGCCCAGCCCTCGATCTTGAAGGATGAGCCGCCAAGCAGGCTCGATTGTTCGGGGAATTCAAAGCCGCTCCGGATATCCGTCAAAGCGGGCCGGCAGCAGGTGGCGGCTATGTACTGCGGAAAGGCCAAAAGGTCAAGGCACTGCGGAACTTAGCGACACCAGCCAATGACTTGATAGTGGCAGGGGCGCAGCGCTCGAACCGGCGACGGTTTGGAATTCGCGATGTCTGTCTCGTTTGGGACTGGTCCGGCTGGGACCAATGCGTACGGTTTGGTCGGGATTTCTGGCCTTCGAAGCCCCTGATAGGAACATAATCTCCACCGATTAGTTCCGGCGACGCAAGTGCTACCAGACGCGAGTGCTACCAGCGGAGCACGCCCAAAAGAGGTCCTTTTGGGTGTCGCATGACCATGCTGCCTTGTCGGGAATCGACGCGTGTCCGTCAGTGGATCATCGGGGCCCGACGGTCGAGAGCATCGTCCGCTTTGCGCGTTCCAAAGACATCCTGCAGCTGATCGCCGTTCCGCACCCAAGTGATTGACAATTTGCGTGGTATCATGGGTCCGTGGAATAATGGCCGATGCCGCCCTGCCCTGGTCCAGATCGGGCGGAAGCAAACAAATGAAGGTGCTAATGGAAACCGAACAATTCGTGTCCAAATACGGCCTTCGCTGCAAAGCCCTGGACAGCGCTTGGGCCTACCTTCACAAATCAATGGCAGGGGCAAAGCACCTAAATGCAGTCCGCGCGGCCAATTTCATCGAGCGACTTGAGGCTTGGCTGGATCAGAACGCGCCTGTTCCAGTGACTCCCTGGACAGCGGCGGCTCCGCATTTCGACTATTCCTCTTCGGGCGATGGCGGCATGAAATTCAAGGAAAACCGACCGCTTTCGGACGTGGAGGCGGCGCAGGACAGGCCGCATTCAAATCGAGAAGATCAACTGGCCGTTCCCTCGCGAACTGAAGGGCTCGCCGGCGGAATACAAGACCGCTCTTGATCTCGCCATCGCGGGCGGCTGGCTCACCGTCGGGAATCTGCGCCGGGCCCGGAAACCCGTCCGTATAAGGAGCCAGTTAAAATCCAGCGTGCGACCTCGCGCCTCTCCATGCTATGCGGTATGCTT
>JAGXAF010000198.1 GCA_018971675.1 Bradyrhizobium sp. | reverse complement strand
CAACATTGACGAATTGTTGCGCGTCGATGGTGCCGTTCAGGATGTTGAAGCCGGCGACGAATCTGTTGCGGAACCCGCCGATGAAGCGATCGTCCGTGACCTTTGCGAAGCCGCCATAGTCCTCGTACCGGTAGTCGAGCCATTGAAAGATCGGATGCATCAAGTGCCGATCGACCCCGAACGCCCCGAACTCAACCTGGGTATCTTCGAAGCGGATGGTCGTCTTGTTTCCTATCCGCACGGTGTCGATATTACGCTGCCAGTCATTCGCGACATTGATCGGCGCCGCCGAGGTAGGCGAGGTCAACGCCGTGGTTCTGTCGACGCTGCCCGGAATGCGCTGGCGTACCTCGTTCGCGTTGAAATAGAACCGCGTTTCCACGTCTGGCGATATCTGATAGCCGATATTGCCGTTGAGGCGGTTGCTCGATCCGAAACTGTGATCCCGGAAGCCATCGGATGCCTGCGTCGAGGCAGTGACAAAGCCATCCCATGGGCCGTTCGCACCGCCGGCATTGGCTTGCAGCCGCTTGAAACCGAAGGCGCCAAGATCGAAGGACGCGCCGTTTGGAAGCGGATCGCGGCCGGTCGGGATCACGAAATTGATCGCGCCGCCGAGAGAGTTGGCGCCATATTGCAGCGCGTTGCCGCCTTTGTAGACTTCCACATATTTGTAGGCGGTCGGATCGATCTCCTGAAAGTCACCGTAGCCATCTGCCGTGTTGATGGGAATGCCGTCCATGTAGAGCTGGACGCCGCGCAGATGGAAATTGCGCGACAGGCTGGAGCCGCGGATCGACAGGCGGGTGTCGTCGCCCCATTTCGGCTGGGCGAACACGCCCGGAACGTAGTCCAGGACGTCCTTGATGGTGTTGGCGACAGTCGAGTTTCGGTAGGCCTCGGCCGGAACGAGCGCGGCACCGCCAGGAGTATTGTTGATCTCGTTGAGCGCCTGCTGTGCCGACAGCACGCCCAGCGCCGCACGCGCGCCGCTGCCCTGGTCTGCCGCTGACTGAACGGGCGCGGCTGGGGTTCGGGTTGCGTGCACCGCGCGCGCCGAACGCGCGGCATTTCGCGGCGGACGAGTGGTCGCGGCGCGTTTCTGCTGAGGCGCTTCGACTGTGAGGGGCGGCAGCAGCACTTGCGAATTTGACTGTGCGTTGGCAGGTGAAATCAGAATGATGGCGGAGCTGGCGAGCACATAGCCGCGCAGCCGCCTGACAGCGGATGACATCATGGAATTCCCGATTGAACTGATGAATGACGTGCGCCGAGGCGCGGGTTGTCAGATCAGACCGGGCGGTCCGCGGGATTGATGGTCGTACGAGCGAAACCGGGCGACAAACCGCGCTTCGAACGCGATGACCGAGCGGTGCCGGACGTAGGAGCGATCGACGAGGATCGGCTGCGGCGGCGGAAGCGCACCCGTGACGTGATGCGCGACACACAAGGGACAGTGGATGGTGGCCGTGTGTCCGCTCTTGCCGGCATCGCTTTGCGCCGCATCACCGTCGTCGCTGTTGACGCAAAGCAGGTGGCCTGCAGCCGCGGCGGCTGGCGAGATGCCGGCGACGAACAGACCCGACAGGACGAGGTTGAATACGAGGGCGTAGGCGGCGACAAACGCCGCCACCCTGCCCATCTGTCGCTTGAAAACGAACCGCCGCATCACCTGATCCACGGCTCAGGAATATCACAGCGCGAGCTGTATGCACCGTTGCCGGCGCGCAACACACCCCTTCGAAACGTCAGTCTAGGCATTGCTACTGGGCTCGACGGCGGCTTTACCTAGCGATAGATTGTCGCAGAGGGAGCGATGCGCCGAAGGCTGAAGACTTTCCTACCTCTAGTCCTGGTTGCCCTGTTGGTGCAGATCTTTGCACCAATCGGCGCGTGCTGGGCGGCGAGCCTTGCGACCTCCGATCCGCTTGCGGGCGCGGCCCTCTGTCACGACAGTGCCACACACGGGGCCGGGCAGGGCGATCAGACTGGCCACCACGCGCACGATGGCTCCTGCGCCGCCTGCTGCGTGCTGCAGACCGGCGCACCGACCGACACCCCGCAGACATCGGCCGCGATCGTGATCGATCGCCTGACGAGCCATGTCACCTGGCAGGATTTTGCACTCAGCCTGACAGGCTCAAGGTCTGCTTCTCACGCCCAAGCGCGCGCTCCGCCGTTTATGTCGTAAGGCCGTGCGGCCACCGGCCGCTGAGATCTTTACACATCAACTCAACGCTCGCGGAGATTTTCATGTTTATCCGTCACGCGCGCGCAGCCCTGCCGGGGCTCGCGATCGCGCTCGCTTCATTCTCTGGAAGCACCGCCCACGAAATTGTCGGCAATCGCTTCTTCCCGGCCACGCTCGGCATCGATGATCCCGGCGTCAATGACGAACTGGCGTTACCCACCGTCGACAGCTTCAACACCGGCGACGTTCCGCCGGTTAGACAGCGCGACATATCCGGCGAGTTCTCCAAACGGATCACCGAGGATTTTGCGATCTCATTTGGCACCACCTACACCTTCCTCGGCCCAATCGATCCGACAGCGCCAGGAGCCAATGGATTCCAGAATCTCGACACCACGTTCAAATATCGAGCTTACAAAAACGCCGAGCATGAGTTCGTCCTGTCGGTGGGCTTAAGCGTGGAGTGGGGTGGCACCGGGTCTTCGACGGTCGGCGCCGAGCCCTTTAATCATTACGTGCCGAACATCTATTTCGGCAAAGGCCTTGGCGATCTGCCGGACACGCTATCCTGGATCAGGCCGGTCGCGATCACGGGCCAGGTGGGTTATTCGATTCCGGAAACACGATTTGCGACCGTCGTTGGCTTGGATCCCGACACCGGCGCGCAGACGTTCGACACCGAATTCCACCCGTATGTGCTGAACTGGGGCGGGAGCATTCAATACAGCATGCCCTATCTTAAATCGGCCGTGGTCGATCTGGGGCTGCCGGACTTCGTCAATCACCTGATCCCGTTGGTCGAGGCGAATCTGCAAACGCCGGTGGCGAACACCTTGACCTCGGGAAGGTTGACCACCGGCACCGTCAATCCGGGCGTGATTTGGGTCGGCAACTATTTCCAGGTCGGAATCGAGGCGTTGATCCCGATCAATCGGCAGAGCGGCAGCAATGTCGGGGTAATCGCCCAACTGCACTACTACCTCGATGACATCGATCCGCATGGGATTGGCAGGCCCTTGTTCGGCGGCCCTGTCCAACCCGCCAGCCCCTTTCCGAGGTAATCGACCATGCGACATTCATCTTTGATTGGAATCGTTCCGCTCTTGCTTGCGCTCGCAACCAGCGCAGCGCAGGCGCATGCGTTCCTGGACCATGCCGAGCCACGCGTCGGCAACAAGGTCGCAAGCCCCCCGCGGGAGGTGACGCTCTACTTCACCCAGAAACTGGAGCCGGCGTTCAGCTCGGTAACGGTCACCGGTCCTTCCGGCCAGAACGTTGGTGCCGGAAAGGCGCGTGTAAACGGTAGCCAGATGTCAGTATCATTGAAAGGCGGCGGTGCCGGAACCTACCACGTCAACTGGCACGTGCTGTCGGTGGATACCCATACCACCAACGGCAACTTTACCTTTCAGGTCGGTCAGTAGGCTGGCCGGAAAGCCGATGAGCTGGTTCGGCGCGGAGATCGATGGACCTTTGGTGTTGACGCGCGCGGTGCATTTCACGGCGTCGGCGGGGATCGCCGGTGTCCTGATGTTCCGCAGCTTTGTCGCTGAGCCAGCTCTGCGGCCCTCGCCCGAGGGATACGCCATCGTCCGGTCGCGCCTGGCGGGGCTTGCCTGGATGGCGCTCGCCGTCGGTGTGGTAACCGGTTTGATTTGGTTGGTGCTGCAGACCATGTCGATCGCGGCTCTCGGTTGGGGCGAAGCGGTGAAATCCGGCGAGATCTGGACTGTCGTCAACGAGACGCAATTCGGCCTGGTCACAGAAATTCGCGCTGTATTGGCCGTCCTGCTGTCCGCCTGTCTGCTTCTCCGCCACTCGGTCCTGTCGCGCTGGCTCGCGCTGTTGGTTGCTTCAGCCCTGGTTGCGGCGATTGCCTGGACCGGCCATGCCGGATCGACGTTGGGGGAACTGGGAAATCTACACCTCGCCGCCGACGTTCTGCATCTCTGCGCAGCCTCGGCCTGGATCGGAGGTCTGGCCGGCCTAGCGATTCTATTTGAGGTTGGCCGGCGCCGTCCGGCCCCTGAATGGAGACCACTGCAGCAGGACGCTATCAGCAGGTTTTCGATCCTCGGTATGATCAGCGTTGCTGCCCTGATCGTGTCGGGACTCGCGAATGCGTGGATCCTCGTTGGCTCATTCCGCGCGCTGCTTGTGACCGACTATGGGCGGCTGTTGCTGCTCAAGATCGCCGCCTTTGCGATCATGATCGCCTTTGCTGCAGTCAACCGGCTCTGGCTGACGCCCCGGCTCGCTTTGGTCCCAAAAGAAGTGGCACATCCTTCCGCGCTTTCAGCGCTGAGGCGCAACACCCTCATCGAGATCGTGTTGGGACTAGCGATCTTTGCCATGGTCGGGGTGCTCGGCACGCTGCATCCCGCCATACATCTCGTACAATGAACCATCACCAAAAGAACAAGGAAGGAGTAACCACCATGCAAATCCGAAAACTGACACTGATGTCGATCACCAGCGCCGCCTTGGCCGCGTATCTTTCGGTCGCACCTGCGCGTGCCGATGATGTCAAGGCCGGCGACCTCGTCATCAGCCAGGCCTGGAGCCGCGCCACGCCGAAGGGGGCGAAGATCGGAGGCGGCTATCTTAATATCGAGAACAAGGGCAGCGCGCCGGACCGGCTGATCGGCGGATCTGCCGATTTCGCGGGCAGTGTCCAGGTCCACGAAATGTCGATGGAGGGCAGCGTCATGAAGATGCGCTCGGTCGAGAAGGGGCTCACCATCGAGCCAGGCAAGACGGTCAAACTCGCGCCGGGCGGCTACCATCTGATGATGATGGATCTGAAGGCGCCGCTGAAGCAGGGCGAGAAGGTCCCGGTGACACTCGAATTCGAAAGGGCCGGCAAGGTGACGGTCTCACTCGATGTGCTGGGCGCTGGCGCCAAGGGACCATAACCGGGAAGGCGAGTTTGAGCGCGGTACCCTTCGGGGCGCTTTCCAAGCTGTATCCGCTTGCAATCGCCTTGGTGGTAGCGCAGTTCAGGCGGCCGAAGTGCGCCGTCAAAGCACTCCTCGACCAGTATGGTCGGGGAAGCATGCGCGTATGTTCGAGGCGAAAGCCCAAAGGCGAATGCGGCTCTCCTAACCGAGGCTTCTTAACTCCCCGATCACCAGGACCGCGGGAGTTAGTCTTGTCTATGAAGCATTGCCAAAAATTCTATGAAGCATTGCCAAAAATGCGATTCGCCCATCAGGACGAGCGTTATGCGTGCCACATTGAAGGGGATAGGTTTGTTTGTCGCTGTGTTCTTCATTTTGGCGACCTGTCCGGCGCGTGCGCAAAAGCCGATTAGCCATCCAACGATCTGTCGCGAATGGGGCAATGTCGCAATGGGTGTCTATGCCCGGTTTGCTCTGCTCGCTTCGCAGGCCTCGTGACGAAGAGGCATAAAACGCCGAATTTCCTTCAAGCTTCGCAATCTGTCTGGGAGGAACCCCGCGGCAGCGGGTGTCATCCTTCAGATAGCTCGCTGCTGATGGCGCCTCTTGGCGCACAGGTTCGCGGCATTTCAACCACTCGCCTGCGATGGCGGCCTGAAGCGATCGATCGCACGGGCTTGATACGGAGACGTCCGTGCGGGACATGACAAACGACAATCACACAAGTGTGCCTTGCCCATAAAGAAATATCAGTTATACATGTTTTAGCAAGCCCACCCGTTGGCCCGCTTAGCCGTCAGGCATCGTCGCCGTGGCGGCGCGCTGGAGTTTGCGTCAGGAGGGCTCGCAATAGGGCGCGGGCTCATGGGGTTCACGTTCACACACGCGGGACAAGGATGACGGGACCTTCGGGGTCCACGGACGACAAGCAAGGCAGGATTGAAAATGGCAACGACTGCATCAGCTCATAGCGATCACGCACACGACGATCATGCGCATGACCACCCGACGGGGTGGCGGCGTTTTGTTTATTCGACCAACCACAAGGACATCGGCACGATGTACCTTGTATTCGCGCTTGTCGCGGGGATCATCGGCGGCTTGATGTCGATGGGGATCCGGGCGGAACTGATGTTCCCGGGGATCCAGGTTTTCCACCAGACGCACGAGTACAACGTTTTCGTGACGGCGCACGGCCTGATCATGATCTTCTTCATGGTGATGCCGGCGATGATCGGCGGGTTCGGCAACTGGATGGTGCCGCTGATGATCGGCGCGCCGGACATGGCGTTCCCGCGGATGAACAACATCTCGTTCTGGCTGCTGCCGGTGGCGTT
>JAGXAF010000197.1 GCA_018971675.1 Bradyrhizobium sp. | reverse complement strand
CGAATAGAGATGCTGTTTGCTGAAGACCTGCAAATTGAGGAAGGCGATTCGGCAACCACTTGAGTCCGGTCAACCCCTTTTGAATTTTTCACGGACGACTCCAGAAGGCCGCCATCGGCGTGTGTCTGGGTGACCGTCAGGGTTGGGCCAGCGGTGATCAGTACCGCCCTCGGTAATATCGTTCGTCGCATTCAGCGACATAGACATAGCCATCAGGCGCGCGATAGCGGCACATCGGCGGCCCATCCGGGCGAGGATTGGTTGAGTCGGCGACTGCCGCTCCGAGCAAGGCGCCGGCGCCGGCGCCAAGGAGCGTGCTTCCGGCGTTTCCGCCGATGGCCTGACCGAGCAGCGCGCCAGTGGCACCACCCAGGGCAGCGCCGGTGGCGGTGCGCTGCTGCTCGGGGTTCGCACAACCCGCCAGCGAGGCGCTGATGATCAATATTCCGACGGCAGCAATTCTGGAGATGTTCATGGGAGATTCCTGCCCTATTGCATCAGATTCGCGAATCGCAGGCAATGGACAATTGCTGCCGGTCGGTTCGACGTAACCTTGCCGTCACGTCATTAATTTTCGGCGTCCCCGGCGTTCTGATAGTTATCATCGCAATCCCGGTAATAACGCGGCGCATAGTCGTCATCATCATGGCTGCGATAGGTCGAATATCCGCTGTAGTAGCGGCGGGGTGCCGGGTAGTAGTCGTAGTGGTCCTCATCGCCTTGGTATGACTGATCTGCCGACGCCAGCGCGCCACCAATCAGCGCCCCGACGACCAATCCGCCGATCAACGCGGCGTTGCGGTTGTCATGTGCCTGCGCCGGCGCGGTTCCGGTAAGCAAAGTTGCGGCAACGGCCAGCACGGCGACACCGCTGGTGAGGATTTTCTTGATCGACGACATGGTCGCCTCCATTGAAAGTGCGACCGTCTTTTAAACTGCTGGTATTGTAACGATGCTGAATACGCCGTTGGCCGCCATTCATCTGGTGAGCCGTCGCTATTCGCCAACCGAAATCGCGGCAATTGGCTGCGCGGCAGAATTTGGTCGCTATGTTCGTCTTGTCGAGGCCAGACGCGTGGTCGGTCGGCCAGTGCTGATGCCCATGCGGTGTCGATAATCTGCCCGGCAGCCTGCTTGATCAAACTGCTTGATCAAAATAGGGTTACCCCCTATACTATGTGGCATGTCGCATACCATCAAGAACAAGGCCAAACTCGTTGGCCGGGTTCGGCGCATCAAGGGGCAGATCGAGGCAGTCGAGCGCGCGCTCGAATCCGAACTCGGCTGCGCGGACGTGCTGATGCTGGTCGCCTCGGTGAGAGGCGCCGTGAACGGGCTGACGGTCGAGCTTCTCGAGGACCACATACGTCACCATGTGGTCGATCCTGCGCATGAGAAGGACCCCGAGAAGGCCAAAGGTGCCGAGGACCTGATCGATGTCGTGCGGACGTACCTGAAGTAAAGAGGTTGCCATGAGTGAGATCAGTGGTGCGGCCATGCCGGCCCTTCATCGCCATGTGTTCCTTTCTGAGGACCATCAGAAAAGCGAACGGAAAACCTGGGCGGTGATCTGGCTGTGCAGCGCAATGATGGTCGCCGAAATCGTCGGCGGCTGGCTGTTTGGATCAATTGCGCTCGTTGCCGACGGACTTCACATGAGCACGCATGCCGGTGCTCTCCTGCTTGCGGCGCTCGCATATACCTACGCGCGCAGGTATGCGGACGATCCGCGCTTTACCTTCGGGACCGGCAAGCTGGGAGATCTGGCTGGTTTCACCAGCGCCATTATCCTGGCGATGATCGCGCTGCTGATCGGCTATGAAGCTATCAGTCGCCTTTTCGAACCAGTCCCGATTCATTTCACCGAGGCGATACCGATTGCCGTCCTCGGGCTTGGGGTCAACGTCGCCAGCGCGTGGTTGCTCAGCGGCGGCGACCACCACCATGGGCACAGCCACAGCCATGGGCACGGTCATAGCCACGGTCATGGTCATGCCCACCATGACGAAGACGAAACGCATCGCGTCACGACCGATGCGGGTGACGTGATTCTGGAGGTGTTCGAGGACGGGGTGCCACCCCGCTTCCGGCTCCGGGCGGAAGGTGCCGCCGGACTGCCAGCGGCTACGGCTTCGATAGAGACCGTGCGTCGGGGCGGCGCCCGGCAGCTTTTCGCACTCGAGGAGCGCGGAGATTACCTCGAATCCGTCGATGAAATTCCCGAGCCGCATGCCTTCACCGCCAACCTCAGGATTGGCGAACAGATATATCCGGTCGAGTTTGAGGAGCATGAGCACGCCCATGGATCGGCGGCGCGAGATCACAATATGCGCGCCGCTCTCATCCATGTGATGGCGGATGCGGCAGTCTCGACGCTGGTTATCGTCGGTCTCCTGCTTGCGCGCAGCTTTGGCTGGCTCTGGATGGACCCGCTCGCGGGCATCATTGGCGCGTGTGTTATTGCCAGTTGGTCGTTCGGCCTTATTCGCGATACCGGTGCGATCCTTCTCGACATGAATCCAGACCGACGGATGGCCGATAACCTGAGAGGTTCAATCGAGAGCGAGGGAGATCAGGTCCTCGATCTCCACCTCTGGCGTCTGGGGCCCGGGCATCTTGGCGCCATCGTCTCGGTCGCGACCGCAACTCAACGGGACGAGCAATACTACCGGGCAAAGGTAGCGCGGTTCCAGTCGCTTTCGCACCTGACCATTGAGGTCAGGCGCGTCAATTCGGCGGCCGCACGAAGCGCTGCCTGATTGGCTTTAAGTCATTCGCGACCGGACCGAGCCAGAAAGCCGATAATCGGACGAAAAGCTGCCCTCAAAAAGCCCGGCGTCACAATATTCATAGACCCGAGTGATTCACTGGGAATCACACCACACGGAGCAACCTCTATGTTTAACCGTCGGACGATGATGGCGCTCGTCATCGGTACAAGTCTGTTGTCCGCTACTGGCCTTGCCTTGGCGAAGAACGCGCATCACAACAACGGTCATAACCTGCTCGGGGAAAAGATTCACAAGAACGGCAAGCATGAAATTGGCAAGATTGGCGCCAACGCGGTCGTCGCGGAAGTCAGCAACAACAAGGTCACCGGAATGAGCGCCGGCAACCTGCCGGTCAAAAGATTCAAATCCGCCAAGAAGATGGCGGGTCTCAACGGAGACAAATTGCAGGTTGCCGCCAATGGCGAGATCAAGCTCGCACAGATGGATACGTCCTACTATGCCTATTGCTTTGATACCGGCATAGATCTGGAGTGCTACTGGTATCCGGCAACAGATATCGTCGTAACGGATCCGTGGTCACCTTATCCGTACTGATTGAGACATGCTTGCAACCCGTGGCGGACGACCGTTGCCACGGGTTGTGAGGCTGTAAGGTTCGTGTAAGCCACGCTTGACAGGTCGTGAAACAGGTCGCGAAAAAAAGGCCGCCATCGATTGGCGGCCTTTTCTCTTGCAACTTTCTTGCTTGCGAATTTCCTGCAAAAGAAAACGCGTGTCGGCGTACCCGACAGGCTATTCGAACCCCTGCACGGGCGGCGGAGATGTTCCTTTTGTCGCCGCCGTAGCCGCATGTTCAACCTGAGGCGCCGAAGTTGCCTGCGCCACCGGAACGGTGTGGTTCCGCTCGCTCTGCGCCACACGGGCGGTGCGCGAGGACGATCTGTCGGCGTGCCGTCGCTTATATGACTGCCGCGTGCCCAGCGACTGCGAAATCGAAGGCCCTGCGGTATAGCCGACGATCGCGCCGGCGACTGCACCGACCGGTCCAAGCACCAGCGCGCCAGATAAGGCCCCGAGAGCGGCATCACCACCGCGCTCCTGCGCCATTGTTGCCGACGGTGCCATCGCCAACAAGACCACTGCCAACGTGGCCACCGCAGCCGCGATCGTCTTTCTCATTGCGATTGGTTCCCCGTTCCGACCCCGCTCACGGCCGGTTGGTTAACGATCAAACGAGGCGAATTTTTGCTCCGATGCATATCCCAGATGATCGGGCGGGATGCCGCCCCGTAGAAACAATTCATCGCGCTATGCGTTGCGCCAAAAAGGTGTAATTTGACCGGAGTGGACGATGCCAAGAAAGGAGCCCGTCAGAAAGGCCAGGGAAGACAAGCGCGCCGCCAGCCGGCGCAGCGTGGCGTCACGTTCGGCCGCCGCCAGCAAGGCGGGTCCGTGTGCCAAGGGTGCAAAGGGCCGTTCAACGGCCGCAAGGAAGGTTGCGCGCACACGGACACGGCGGAGACATCGACGACGTTCGCTGGGACGACGTTCGCTGGCCGCTTTTTTGCACGTGCTCATGGAGCGAGAAAACTGTGGCTGTCGAAGTCGAACTCAAGCTTGCCACATCGAAGGCCGGTCTGCGAAAGGCGCTCGCGCTGCCCTGGCTCAGGAAAATGGCGGGTGACAGCATCAAGCAACAGCACCTTGTCTCGACCTATTTCGATACGCGCGATCTTGCGCTCCGCGACCGGGGCGTAAGCTTGCGTATTCGCCGTATTGGCGGGCAGCGGCTGCAGACTATCAAGGCGAGCTCGGCGGTGCCGATGGCGCGATCGGAATGGGAGACGAAGGTCAATCGCGACCGGCCTGAGCTGGAACTGATAGGTCACACCGACATCGCGCCGATCTTTACCGGTGCGATTGCACGGCGTCTCAAGCCCATGTTCGAGACCCGCATTGAGCGAACGGCGATGTCGTTGAAGATCGGACGCAGCGACATCGAATTGGCGCTCGACGAGGGGCGGGTCGCCGCCCTCGACAATAGCGTCGATCTCGCCGAGATCGAGATTGAGCTGAAGCAGGGCGAGCACCGGGACGTTGCGGTGTTGGCGCGAAAACTTGCGCGCGAAATTCCTCTCACATTCGCCGCCCGCGCCAAGGCAGACTGGGGCTATGCGGTCGTGGAAGACAGCGTCAGTGCCGCAACATCCGGCGGAGCAGTCACGCTTGCGCCGTCCGCGACCACGGCCGATGCCTTTGTCATCATTGGGTTCCATTGTCTTCGCCAGGTTGCGGCCAACGAGCTTGCAGTGCGGCATGGCGATGGCGAAGGCATTCACTGGATGCGGGTTGGGTTGCGCCGCCTGCGCGCAGCACTCTCGCTGTTCAAGGACTTGCTTTATGGCAAGGAGACCGGCGGCATCAAGAGTGAGTTGAAATGGCTGACTGCGCAGCTTGGACCGGGACGCGACGCCGATGTGTTTGTCAGCAAGACGGCCGTTCACTACCTCGATCGCTGTCCAAACCGAAGTGAATTCGAAGTTCTCGCGCATGATCTCGAAAGAGCACGCAATGCGGGTTTCGCGAAGGCGCGAGCCGCTGTTGAAAGCGATCGGTATCGCCGTCTTCTGCTGGATTGTGCGCTGTGGCTCATCGACGGCGATTGGCGGAACGACACAGATGATCTCAGGCGCGCGCTGCGGGAGCGGCCGGCCAGGATGCTTGCGGAAGAGGAACTCGGGCGGAGAACGAGGAAGATCGTCAAACGTGCGCGAAAACTTTTGAGCCTCAATGCGACGAAGCGCCACGAGCTCAGGATCGCGGTGAAAAAGCTGCGCTACGGGCGCCAGTTCTTTGCAAGCCTCAATACGGATAGCGGGCGCCGCAAGATGCGGCGCAAGGTCGATCGAACCCTCAAAGCGTTGCAGGCCGCGCTGGGTAATCTCAATGACATCCGTGCACACACGTCCTGGGCGCATGATTTCGCGCGTGCCAACGCCGTCTCGCGCAAGGCGTTCGCGGCCGGCTATCTCACTGGCCGCGAGGAGGCCCGAGCCAGCGATGTGTTGGCCGAGGCGATTGACGCAGGCAAGCGACTGAAAGCGTTGGTTTAGGCGTCGCTTGCCTTGGAGAGGTAGGTTCAGCGGCTCTAGTATTGTTTGACCGCGGCACCGAGCACGACCCACACCGCTGCAGCGGCAAGACCGAAAGCACCAAGCACGGGGAAGCTTGATGCAAAACCCGTCCATTGCGCGATCCAGCCGCCAGGAGCTGGGCTGAATGCCGCGCCTGCGCCTTGAATCGCGATGACGGCTTCTTGCGCCAGATTGACGCGACCGGTTCCATAAAACGAGCACTCCTCTGCCGGGGCCACATGCTGGCCGACGTTGCTGCGGTCATCGGCTCGCTCGATATTGTGTTCGGTGAGATCGATCGATGAGAGGCCTCTCGAAGCGGCGTGGCGACACCTGGTCTCCGTGAGGCGCATATTTGGCGGTAATTGGTCAGGAAAGAAAAACGGCGGGGTTTCCCCCGCCGTTTTGAAGTTGTGTCAGTTCGGCCTGTATCAGCGGAGCAGCTGAAGCACGCTCTGCTGCGACTGGTTGGCGAGCGCCAGCGCCGAGACCGCGATCGACTGGCGGGTCGCCAGCGCCTGGCTGTTGGCCGCTTCCTCGTTGGTGTCGGCCAGCGTCAGGTTCGAGGCGCCGGTCTGCAGCACGTTGATCA
>JAGXAF010000196.1 GCA_018971675.1 Bradyrhizobium sp. | reverse complement strand
GTTGAGCGAGAGCGACCAGAGCACGCCATGCACCAGCGGCGTCAAGGTGACGCCAAACAGCGCTTGCGGGCGCAACGCCGCGATGCCGAACGGGCCGTGCTGCAGCAGCATCAGGCCGGCGGTGCTGCCTTCCAGAAAGCTCGGCAGGAACAGCGTGTAGATCCACACCGCGATGCCGACCAGCATGCCGCCGATGGCGCCCCGCGCGGTCGCGCGGCGCCAGAACAGGCCGCCGAAAAACGCCGGCGCCAGCTGCGCGACGGCCGCGAACGACAACAGCCCGATCGCCGCCAGCTGGGTATTGCCCAGCACGCGATAGTAGAAATACGCCATCACCATGATGGCGAAGATCGCAAAGCGGCGTGCCTTGAGCAGGAAGTCGCCAAAGTCTTTCCGCGCACCGCGCACCGCGCCCCGGCGCTGCAGCACCAGCGGCAGGATGATGTCGTTCGAGACCATGATCGCCAGGGCGACGCATTCCACCATCACCATGGCGGTCGCCGCCGACAGGCCTCCGATGAAAATGCCGACGCTCAGTAACGGCGCGTTGCCCACGATCGGCAGCGCCAGCACGAACATGTCGCCATCGACCGCGCCGAACGGAAAGGTCACCAGGCCTGCAAGTGCGATCGGAATCACGAACAGGTTGATGGCGACCAGATAGAGCGGGAACAGCCAGCGCACCCGCCTGACCTCGCTATCGCTGGAATTCTCCACCACGGCGACATGGAATTGGCGGGGCAACAGCAAGGTGGCGCAGAATGACAGCAGCACCATGGTGAGGAAATGGTCGATCGACGGCACATAGTCGATGGCGCGCACCGCTTCCGGCGTTTTCATCGCGCGCTCGACCAGCTCCACCGGATTGAACATCCAGAAGGTGACGAAAGCGCCGGCGGCAAGAAACGCCACCAGCTTGACGATCGACTCGGAGGCGACCGCCAGCATCAGGCCGTGCTGGTGTTCGGTCGCATCGGTCTGGCGGGTTCCGAACAATACCGCGAATGCCGCCATCGCCAGCGTTACCAGCAGTGCGATATCGCCGAAGATCGGAACGCGGGAGAAGGCCTGGTCTTCGCTGAGGATGGTCTCGAGCGACGACGCCATCGCCTTGAGCTGCAGCGCGATATAAGGCACCGAGCCGATAATCGCGATCAGGGCCACGGTGGCGGCGACGGCCTGGCTCTTGCCGTAGCGGGCACCGATGAAATCGGCGATCGATGTGATGTTCTGCGATTTGGCGAGCTGGATCACGCGGCGCAGGATCGGCGTGGCGCAAGCGATCATCAGCACCGGTCCGATATAGATCGCAAGGAAATCGACGCTGGTGCGGGCCGCGAATCCAACCGAGCCGTAATAGGTCCAGGAGGTGCAGTAGATCGCCAGCGACAGCGGATAGATCAGCCCACTGGCGCGGCCACGCTGCGCCGGCGACAGGCGGTCGCCGTAGCTGGCCACGAAAAACAGGAACCCGATGTAGCCGAATCCGGCTGCAATCACGCCCCAGTCGTGCAGCATTGCTGCTTGCTCCCTTGCGATGACGGAGGATGGCTCCGGGAGGTGCCCGCGGGCTACCTTGACCGGATGCCGTCACTGTCACATCGGCGGAGTATAGCCGCGCCGGACCCGCAAGGCACGATGGATGCCCGGTCTTGATTCCAACGCTTTGCCGCGCTGCGGTGTAACGCTATTCGGCGGCCAGCGACTTCCCGCCGAGCGGCAGGCCGAGGCGTTCCCAGACCTGCAGCAGCGCGTCGGCGAGTTGGTCGATCAACCCGTCGTCATGATAGGGCGACGGCGTGATCCGCAGCCGTTCGGAGCCCTTGGGGACCGTCGGATAGTTAATCGGCTGGATATAGATGTTGTGTTCCTGCAGCAGCATATCGCTGGCCCGCTTGCAGCGCTCGGGATTGCCGACGAACAGCGGCACGATATGGGTGTCGCTCGACATCACAGGCAGGCCCGCGGCGGTCAAAATCGCCTTGGTGCGGGCAGCCCGTTCCTGGTGGCGCTCGCGCTCCCAGGATGAGGTTTTCAGGTGCCGGATCGCCGCCGTCGCCGCCGAGCAGATCGCGGGCGGCAGCGCCGTGGTGAAGATGAAGCCCGGCGCATAGGAGCGTACGGCGTCGATGATGTCGGCGCTGCCGGCGATATAGCCGCCGAGGCAACCGAACGCCTTGGCCAGCGTGCCTTCAAGGATGTCGATCCGGTGCATCACGCCGTCGCGCTCGGCAATGCCGGCGCCGCGCGGACCGTACATGCCAACCGCGTGAACCTCATCGACATAGGTCAGGGCGCCGTAACGCTCGGCGAGATCGCAGACCTCGGCCAGCGGCGCGACGTCGCCGTCCATCGAATACAGGCTTTCGCAGGCGATTAGCTTCGGCCGGTCGGGCCCGGCGGCGCGCAGCAATTCCTCCAGATGCGCCATGTCGCTGTGGCGAAAGATCTGGCGCTCGCAGCCGGCCTGGCGGACGCCTTCGATCATCGAATTGTGGTTCAGCGCGTCAGACAGGATCAGGCAATTCGGAATGAGTTTGGCGATGGTCGAGATGCCGGTCTGGTTCGAGACATAGCCCGAGGTGAACAGCAGGGCTGCGTCCTTGCCGTGGAGGTCCGCCAGTTCGTGTTCGAGCTGCACCAGCGGGTGATGGGTTCCGGCGATGTTGCGGGTACCGCCTGCGCCGGTGCCGACCCGGCTCGCGGTCTCGACCATGGCGCCGATCACCTTCGGGTGCTGGCCCATGCCGAGGTAATCGTTCGAGCACCAGATCACCACATTTCGCGGCCCCTGCGGGCAATGCCACACCGCATGGGGGAACCGACCCGCCATCCGCTCGATGTCAGCGAAGACCCGGTAGCGACGTTCATCATGCAGGCGATTAACGGCAGTGCGGAAGAACTGGTTGTAGTCCATGGCATACTCTGGGCACGGGAACTCGGCGGGATCGCCAGCTCCTTTCTAGAGCTTTTCCAGCTCTAATGTCGAGCCGTAATTGTCTTTCGGCCAGCCATTAACCCGATGCCGGGCCCGGGCCAAGGATCAACAAGGATCAAAAGGTAATCACGATCAAGGCGCTAAGGCAGCGCCCGGCCATGCGCCGGGATACCGAACCGGAACTCCTGTGCCGATTGCGCCTATTTGATGAGATCGAAAGCGCGCCATGCCGGTTCGGCAGAATTGGCAAATAGAATTGGCAAGGGAGGCCGGATGGCCGGAAGCGAGGGATTTCACCCTCAGGTGGTCCGGAACTGAAGCACACCCTCGGCCAGTTCGGCCGTGAGGCGGCCCTCGACCAGCATGTAATTGACATGGGCGATCAATTCGCCGGCGGCAAAGCCCATCTGGTGCGCGTCCAGAACGTGCTTGTGAAACACCACCGGCACCAGCTCCTTGGAGGTTTTCGAGGTCTTGCGGCAGGCATCCGCGATCAGCCGGCAGCGTTCCTCGTGATGATCGGCCAATTGCTTGATGCGGGTCTTCAATCCGTAGAACGGCACGCCATGGCCCGGCAGCACCAGCACGTCATAGGGCAGGGTGGTCGTCAGGCTGGCCAGCGACGCCAGATATTCGCCGAGCGAATTCTGCTCCGGTTCGACCGCCCAGACGCTGACATTGGGTGAAATCCTGCTCAGCACCTGGTCGGCCGAAAGGAACAGCTTGTCGGCGGCGCAATACAGCATCACCTGGTCCAGCGCATGGCCGCCGCCGGTGATGACCTTGAAGCGCCGTGTGCCGATCGAAATCTCATCGCCATGCGAGATGCGGTGATAGGACGGCGGCAGGATCGACACCTGCTTCAAATAGTCCTGGCCGCGACCCAGCAATTTGTCGGTCAGGTTCTCGTCCATGCCGTGGCGGCGGAAGAACAGCCGCTGCGCGTTGCGGCGCTCCTCGGTGCCGCGGTTCTGGTGATAGACCGATTGCAGGTACTCGACCTGCGACATGTAAAGCGGGCAGTTGAAGCGCTCGACGATCCAGCCGGCGAGGCCGACATGGTCGGGGTGCGAATGGGTGACGATCAGCCGGGTGATCTTCACATGCCTCAGCGGCCCGTCGAACAGCGCGGTCCAGGCCGCGATCGACTCCTCGTTGCCGAATCCGGAATCCACCATGGTCCAGCCGTCGCTGTCGGCGAGCAGATAGATGTTCACGTGGTTCAGCCGGAACGGCAGCTTGAGCCGCACCCACAGCACGCCGGCCATCACTTCGACCACCTCGTCGGGGCCGGGATGATTTTCCCAGGGGTAGCGCAGCGCCTCGGCGGAGGACTGAACCGGCTCTGTTTTCGTATCCATCGACATCTGTTGCGAAATGTTCCGGCGACGGAGCGGCCACCGGCTTAGCCGCCCCAGCGGCAGGGCGCCAGCCAAAAAACCGGTGCGGTTTCTACACACACCCGCTTGTCACAACCGAAAAAAAGGCCGGCGCGAGGCCGGCCTTTTCGTCCGCGTCGATCAGGTGAAATCAGTAACGGCCGGCAACCGGGCCGCCCCAGTTGAAACGATAGTTCACACCGGCCTTCACGACATGCTCGTCGTCGTTGAAGCGCTGGCCGATAGCGGCAGCCGGAGCGGTCACGATCGTGGTGGTGCCGAAGTTGTAATACATGTATTCGAGCTTCGCCGACCAGTTCGGGGCGAACATGTATTCCAGGCCGCCGCCGACGGTGTAGCCATCACGATGATTGCCGGTGGCGGCGAAGGCCACCGGCACGCCGCCGACGGCCGCGGCGAGATTGTCGCCGTCCTTCCAGGCATAACCGCCCTTGGCGTAGAGCAGCGTCGGGCCGAAGGTGTAACCGAGCCGGCCGGTGACCGATCCAAGCTGATCGCTGTTCGAGGTTACAACGACGCCGCCCGGAAACGTCAGGCTGTTGTGGTTGCTGGAGGTCCAGCTGTACTGCGCTTCGACACCGGCGACCCAGTTGGGCGCGAACTGGTAGTCGGCGCCGCCCTGGATGCCGCCGAGGAAGCGGCCGGAGCCCAGGATGCTGTTGTCGCCACCGAAGCCACCACCAAGATGACCGCCGATATAGAAGCCGGTCCAGTTGTAGATCGGCGCCACATAGGCCGGAGCCTTGGTGTAATAGCGCTGCGGCGCGCGCAGGTCGGCAGCGAGTGCAGGCACGGTCGCGCCGAGAACGACGACGGCCACAGTGGCGAGCAGAATCTTCTTCATTGTTGTTCTCCCAGCGGATTGGTTCTCGAGAGCGGACGCGCGTGAGCGTCGTCTCCATGACGGCGCAGTTAGACCGCTTTCGAATAAAATGCTGTCACCGATCAGACACAGCGGACGAGAACCCTGCCGGTTCGTGGAACAACGAGTTCCCGTGCTTAATGGAGTCCTACTGAAGGCTGAAAGGTGCCTTAATTTGCAGGCGATTCCGCATTTTCGTTCAGCGTCTCGTGATTGGCGCGTGATCGAGAATGGTTTCCGAAAAATTATCTTTTGTTGCGCGCGTAACACGCGCTTCGTTGCGACGACCACGCAGCGAACGTTCCATGATGGTGGTGCGCTCGTCCTCGCAACAGGCGTCGCGCATCGCCTTGAAGCCAACCCGCGTGCAGAAGCCCTCGGCCATCACGCTCGAGGGGATCGATAATACGCCGGACGATCGAGGTCGCGATCGCATCCGGTCCGAAGATGCGCTCGACGCGCGCGATGATCTCCGGTGCGTAGTCCTTGCTATTGGTCTCCCTGAGCACGCGGGATGATCAGGTCGCTGACCCCGGTTGCGTCACTGGGGCGAGTTGGCCTTGAAACGCCTTGCATGCCGTCGCTCCCGCGGCGGTTCGTCCTCTCTCATGGGGCGAAACCATGACAGACGCGGCGCAGCAGGTCCTTTACGTGTGTTACAAAATGTGTACATATATTTCAGAATATTTACATATGTTACGATATGTTTCTGGTAAGACCGGGGCTCGCCTGTTCTAAAGGGAGAAGCACTATGGAAGAAAAATACCAGCCGTGGTGGTTTGACAGGTTGATTGTCTGGTCCTTCGGAGCCCTGTGCTTGTTTATGCTCCTCTGGGCAACCTCCAGGGGTGAAATTTCCCCTGTCTGGCTGGTCCTGGCTAGCGTGGGTGGGCTTATGTTTGTCCTGGGGAGCCCCTTTCATCGGCCTTCTCTGGCCCTCCCAGAGGGGGCTTAGATTTCCCAGCAAAAATCTGAGGCGGGGATGCGTTTGTTTCTTGCCGCGCCATCTCCGTGTACTGTTTATACGGCCAACTGAGCCGCTTGTGCCTCCAGTACCTCTTTCATCATCTCGCGAATGCTGGCGAGTAGCATGGCACCCATCGCTTGGCGGCGGTGGTCTTCGCGTTCTCCCGCTCAGTGGCTTGGACGGCCAGGGCAGCTTTGAGGATCGATGCCCGCTCGTCTTCCAAGAAATACTTTTCGCGAGTTACTGTCTTCCCTCGTCCCTCGATCCTTGCTCCTTCGGCAGGGTTGGAAGGCAGCCAACCTCTTTGCTTGCCCCATTTGAACACAGCTCTTAGTGCAGCGAAATCAGTGTCGTTGATCGTCTTGGCCTTGATGCCA
>JAGXAF010000195.1 GCA_018971675.1 Bradyrhizobium sp. | reverse complement strand
TCCTTGCGCCAGACCTTGGCCATCTCCAACAGGCCCCAATTGTTCAGCACCCGGTAGTGCAGCCAATATTGGTTGATTGCGGTGAGTTCGCTGCGCAGACCCTTGTTGAGGTATTCGATGACTTTTGGGTCGCCCTGCATGGCACGCTCCGGTTTTTGGGGCTGTGGAATCAGCCTTGAGGTTTAATTTAGAACGCTTCTAAACCAGATCGCCGGCAAGCGCAACCCTTCCCGCCGAAGCAGAAAAAGATTATGAAAACCAATGATTTATGAGCTGATCAGGAGAGACAAGAGGCAGATCGGCGTGGCCGTCGGAGTCCTTATGGGCAGCACTGTGCGGGCAGCCGGCACAGCAGGCCTTGGCGCAAGCGCCTAGTGCCTCGTCGATAATGGTCTTGAGCGTGCGCGCACAGCGACCGCATTCCGCGCTGCAGCCGAGGCAGCCATAGATCTGCTTGGCATTCCGGGGGAGTTCTCCCGCACCATTGACCGCGCTGCGAACATCGTGGTCGGTCAAGACGTTGCACGAACAAACAATCATGAAACAAGGGAACTCTTCAATGATACGATCGCTTATCGATATTCAAGACGAGGGTGGGATGCAAAAGGAAAAACCGCTCTTTCAAGCAATTCCAAACTGCTCCCGCGTCAGTCTAGAACCGGTCTAAAACAGCCGCGGCACAGGCTTAAATGCAATTCCGCCCCACGGGCGGAGGCTGCTTCGATCGCTGCTCCCGCCTCCGTCACCATCGCCAGCATGACGGCCGTGATCGCGATCTGCAATCTCGCCGCGGATATGAACTGTCACATTCGAATTGCCAGGAAATGGCAGATTGTGCGCCGCGGAGGCGACCGGCCGTTAACGATCGTCAAATATGGCGATTCCGTTCATTGATCGTTCAAGCGAAATGTGGAACCCTTGCCGCACCGACCGCTTTATTTGCAGTCCTTGCCACAAAAGAGGTGAAGCCATGAGGAAGACATTGATGGCGCTCGCTGCCGTCTCCACTTTGGCCGTTTCGGCCGTCGTGGCGCCCGCACCGGCCCATGCCCAGCGCGGCGTCGGTGCCGCGATCGCCGGCGGCATCATCGGCGGCGCCATTGTCGGCGGCGCGCTGGCCGGTCCGCGTTACTATGGTCCGGGCTATGGTTATTACGGTCCGGGCTATGGCTACTACGGCGGCCCCGCCTATGTCGACGAGCCCTGCTATTGGCAGCGGCAGCGTTTCTGGGACGGCTATGGCTGGCGTATCCGCAGGGTAAGGGTTTGCGGCTGAGGCCGTTCACCTTCATTAAATCAACACTGGCATTCCCGGTAACGGCCGTTTCCGGGAATATTCGCAGGAAACTGGCCTCAAAAAACCTTTTTCTCAGCCGATAAGGCTTGTAGCGCTTACTTTCGGTTGACTGTTGTGCGCTTTTCAGCGAGACGCCCGGCGTCAAATACCGCGTCTGTCGAGTCGCTTTAAACCCGGCGCCGCGTCAGGCGCCACCTTCAGGAGAACCCAAGACATGAAGATGACATTTGCTGCCGTCGTCGCGGTCGCAACCATCGCTGCCGGTTCGCTGACAACGACGCCTGCAAGCGCCCAGCGTGGCCTCGGCGCGGCCGTGGCCGGCGGAATCATCGGTGGCGCGATTGTCGGCGGGGCTATCGCCTCGAGCCGGCCTGCCTATGGTGGCCCGGTATACGTCGAAGAGGCCCCTCCCCCGCCCTGCCGCTACGTTCGCGAGCGCTTCTGGGATGGCTACGCCTGGCGCTTCCGTCACGTCGAGGTTTGCGACTGAGCTGACCGGACACACCTGATTTTCAGAACCCGGCTGAAAATTCGGCCGGGTTTTTCTTTGTTTCGGTTTTTCTTTTGTTTCGTGAACGTGTGATCGTTCAGCGCGCTGAGCCCATCGAGCGCAGCACGGCCTCGCTTGGCCAGCAATCCACCTTCAGCCCGGCCGACTTCTGATATGCGCCGAGCGCCGCGCGAGTCAGCATCCCGGCTTTGCCATCGAGTTTGTCCCTGTAAAGGCCAAGCTGCGTGAGCCGGCGTTGCATCGCCTCGACATCGGCGCTGCGCAATTGTGTCGAGGCCGACCATGGCGTCGCGAATGGTTGCGGGTTGGTCATGCGATCGCTGAGATGGCCGACATACAGCACATAGAGGTCGGAAAAATTATATTCCTTGATGACGAAATAATTCCTGGTGGTGAGGAACGCCGGACCCGCGATGCCTTCTGGCTGCAACAATGAGGCCGGCTGCGCCTGCTCCTGCGGGCTGAGCTTCTGCCCGCGCACCGGCACAAAACCTTCGCGCAGCCATTCGCCGATCGGCTTGGTTACTTCGGGCACGCCCTGGGTGCAATCGACATTGACCGGCGCTTTCACTTCATACGCCCAGCGCAGGTGCGGCTGCCAGCCCTTGTTGACGAGTTGGGCTGCGGCCGAAGCCAGCGCGTCCGGCACCGAGTGCCAGAGATCGATGCGGCCGTCGCCGTCGAAATCGACTCCGTGCTTGTAGTATTCGGACGGCAGGAATTGCGTGAGGCCGACGGCGCCGCCCCAGGACGAACGCAACTCCTTGCGCGTTACCACGCCCTCGCCGAGGATCTTCAGCGCCAGCACGAATTCATTGCGATACTGGTCCTTGCGGCGGCCGACATAGGCCTGCGTCGCCAGCACCCGCACCGCATCGTAGGGTAGCGTATAACGACCGTAATCGGTCTCGCGGCCCCAGATCGCCAGGACGATGGTGGCGGGCACGCCGAAGCGGGCCTCGATGCCGGTCAGCGCCGCACGATATTTCTGCATCAGCCGCTGCCCTTCCCCGGCGAGCCGCGCGATGGCGGCCTCCTTGATGTAATCGGACGGCACCTGGACGAACTCCGCCTGCGACGGCGCGCCGGTCGCCGGCCGGCCGGGCAGGATCAGGTCGGGCAATTTGTAGTCCGGCTCAAGGCCGCGGGTTTCGTTGTCGAACGTCGCGCGCGACACGCCGGCGGCCTGCGCCTCCGGCCACAGCGAAGCGATGAATTGCGTGAAGGCGGCGTCGGCGGCGCGGGCCGGAGTATCGGTCGAGCAAACCACCAGCAGCAGTCCGGCCCCCAGCGTCCGGATAAGAAATCTAAACAAGTCGCTTACGCGTCGGTCAAATCGAGGCGCGGCTCGATTCGCTCGATGCGGACGTCCATGCGATCCAGCCGGTTCGACATATTGGCGTACTGATTTTCGAGATTACCGACCCGCTGCTTGATTTGGCGGATATCATCACGCACGTCATCGATCGCGCCGCGGACGTGGCGCAGATCTTCCAGAACGATGTTCTCCGGGTCAGCCATCCTGCAACACTATCACGGCCATGATCCGTTGGAAATGCCGATGGTATCGCGCTCTTACTTCACCGCCACGATAAATATCCGCGGAAACCGCAGCAGCACCTTGCCGTCGCCCTGCGGGCGATACGCTTCCGCGATCCGCTTGGTGTATTCGGCGACATATTGCTTGCGCTCGGGTGCCTCGAGCGGATCGACGAATGGCCGCAAGCCGGAGCCCTTGATCCACTCGACCACGGCGGCCGCATCCTCAAGCGCGTGATTGTAGATCGTGTGCCATATCTCGATCCGCGTGCAGAGCGGACCCAGCGCGTCATAATACCCGCCGGGGGTCGGCAGGACGTCGCGCGCTCCGGCCTTGTCGGCAAGCTTCTGCCGCCAGGGTCCGGTTTTCGCGACCTCGCGCAGCAGCACATGCACGGGCTCGTCGAGATTGTCGGGCATTTGCACCGCGAGCACGCCACCTGACGGCAACGCGCGGAGCAGCCGTTGCAACTGCTTGAGATGGCCGGGTACCCATTGGAAGATCGCGTTGGCGAACAGCACGTCGGCATTTTCCGGCGGCGCCCAGTGCGCGATGTTGGCTTCGATGAATTTCTGCTGCGGTAGTCGCTCGCGCGCCTGCCGCAGCATGTCGGCCGAGGTATCGATGCCGATCACCTCCGCTTGCGGCCAGCGTCTGACCAGAAGTTCGGTCGAATTGCCTGGTCCACAGCCGATATCGATCACCTTGCGCGCATCGGCGATCGGAATCTGGGCGAGCAGATCGTGCGAGGGTCGCGTCCGCTCGTCCTCGAATTTGAGATATTGCTGCGCGCTCCAGTCCTCCATTGCAAATCCCTTGGCAGTTCCCAGCTACCGCGTCAGCTTCTTGTACTTGACCCGGTGCGGGATGACGGAGTCCTGGCCCAGCCGGCGCATCTTGTCTTTTTCATAGTCCTGGAAATTGCCCTCGAACCATTCGACATGGCTGTCGCCCTCGAAGGCCAGGATATGCGTCGCGATGCGGTCGAGGAACCAGCGGTCATGGCTGATGATGACGGCGCAGCCGGCGAAATCCTCCAGCGCCTCTTCCAGCGCACGCAGCGTATCGACGTCAAGGTCGTTGGTCGGCTCGTCGAGCAGCAGCACATTGGCGCCGGACTTCAGCATCTTGGCCAGATGCACGCGGTTGCGCTCACCGCCTGACAGGCTGCCTACCTTCTTCTGCTGGTCGGCGCCCTTGAAATTGAACGACGAGCAATAGCCACGCGAGTTCACTTCCTTCTTGCCGAGCAGGATCAATTCGTTGCCGCCGGAGATTTCCTCCCACACCGTCTTCTTGCCATCGAGATCGTCGCGCGACTGGTCGACATAGCCGAGATGCACGGTCTCGCCGACGGTGATCGAACCCTTGTCGGGCGTCTCCTGCTTGGTGATCATCCGGAACAACGTGGTCTTGCCGGCGCCGTTTGGGCCGATCACGCCGACGATACCGCCCGGCGGCAGCTTGAAGGTGAGATTCTCGATCAGTTCGCGATCGCCAAAGCCCTTGCTAAGGTTTTCGAAATCGACCACGTTGGCGCCGAGGCGCTCGGCCACCGGAATGGTGATCTGCGCGGTCTGGGTCTGCTTCTCGCTGGCCTGCTTCAGCAGTTCCTCATAGCGCTGGTAGCGCGCCTTGGACTTGGCCTGGCGTGCCTTCGGCGAGGACGCGATCCATTCCTGCTCGCGGGCCAATGTCTTCTGGTGCGCGGCCTCTTCGCGGCCTTCCTGTTCGAGACGCTTCTGTTTCTGCACCAGCCAGGATGAATAATTGCCCTCGTAGGGGATGCCCCTGCCGCGGTCGAGCTCGAGGATCCAGCCGGTGACGTTGTCGAGGAAGTAGCGGTCGTGGGTCACGATCAGGATCGCGCCGGGATAGTTGCGCAGATGGCTTTCGAGCCATGACACCGACTCGGCGTCGAGGTGATTGGTCGGCTCGTCCAGCAGCAGCAGGTCGGGCTGGTCCAGCAACAGCCGGCACAGCGCGACGCGCCGGCGTTCGCCGCCGGAGAGCTTTGTCACGTCGGCATCGTCGGGCGGGCAGCGCAGCGCGTCCATCGCCTGGTCGACCTTGCTGTCGAGATCCCAGAGACCTGCGGCCTCGATCTCGTCCTGCAATCTGGTCATCTCGTCGGCGGTTTCCTCGGAATAATTCATCGCCAGTTCATTGTAGCGGTCGAGGATCGCCTTCTGCTTGGCAACGCCCATCATGACGTTCTCACGGACAGTTTTGGTAGCGTCGAGCTGCGGTTCCTGTTCGAGGTAGCCGACGCGGGCGCCTTCGGCGACCCAGGCCTCGCCGCTATGTTCCTTGTCGAGGCCGGCCATGATCTTGAGCAGGGTCGATTTGCCGGAACCGTTGACGCCGAGCACGCCGATCTTGGCATCCGGGTAGAACGACAGATGCACGTTATCGAGCACCTTGCGGGTCGGGTAGCTCTTGGTCAAACCCTGCATGAAATAGACGAACTGACGAGCCATCCGCGATCCCTGAAAACCGGAGAATTTGAGGAGATTTTGTTGCCGTGATGTAGCGGCGTGGCCCTCAAAGGGCAACCGCAGGCCCTGGTTTTTGATCCCTTCACCACGGATCATTACGGACCCGTCACCATGTGTGCGACGGATCACTGCAATTGAAACCTTCTTTTAATAAATCAGGCCAAAACTCGTTCGCAGCGCCAGAAAGGGCGCATCTCACGCGGCAAAAGCCGCCACGACAGCAGGTCCGCGTCATGGCAACGATCCGTTCGGCATCTGTTTCCTCATCGTCCGCCCGCGGCGGGCAGCCCGCCCCGCTCACCGAGATCCGCGGCTTCTGGCGCCGGTTCTTCGCGCGGGCCTTCGACCCCTACCGGCCGGAGCTGCACTATATGCGCGGACCGGGACCCGCGTGCCGGGCCAAGCAGATGGCGATCTCGCCCCAGGTGCAGACCATGCTGGCCGAAATCCGGGCTACGAAGGTTCTGAAATCGGCGCCGTAGTCACCGACGTTTTTCCACCACAGATATCTTTTCGGAGCGGCGGGTGCTTGCGCGCTTACGCTCGAAAACGTCGTGCCGACGCCGCATGATGCAGTGCTGTGCTTTCAGCAGCGCTGCTGATCCGGGTCGATGATGCCCGGCGAGACCAATCCGCGAGACCAACGAGCCGAAACAGATGACAGCGGAAACAGGTGACAGATGCCGGCCCTGCAGAGCAGCGCTGGCGCT
>JAGXAF010000194.1 GCA_018971675.1 Bradyrhizobium sp. | reverse complement strand
GTGTCACGATCGTGTTTTCCGGCGACAACACCAGTACTACTAGTATTGGTACTCCTATCTACCACTTTCCAACCGACAACAGCAACGGCCCCGGCGGGACGCTCAACATCTCCGCTCCGACGTCGGGACCGTGGTCGGGCGTCGCGCTCTACCAGGATCCCGGTTTGCCCTCCGGCCCCGGCCTCGACGTCTACGCGGCGGGAAACAGCCCGTCCTGGCTGATCACCGGAATAATCTACATGCCCCATGCCAGCATCGAGCTGAAGGGCGCGATCGACAAGTCGCAGGGCGGTCACAGATGCGTCGTCCTGGTCGCCGACCACGTTCTGATCGATGGCACTGGCGGCATCGCCAAGACGGACATGGGGGAATGCAGCCAAGCGGGAGTCAAAATGCCGCAGGCGGATACCCCCAGCGGGGCTCAGCTTATCCTATGAAGCCAGCACCACGATCAGGATTTTGGCGGCCGGAACGGCTTGTCTCCAGGCTCGCCGGCAAAGCCGGGGCCGCATGGGCGGATCAGCGTGGCGTGGCCGCCATCGAGTTCGGCATCTTTTTCGTCCTGCTGTCGGCTTCGCTGGCGAACGTCGCGGACGTGTCAAAGTATATCTTCCAGCGCATGGAGGTGGAGAATGCAACCGAGGTTGCCGCACAGGCCGCTTTTGCGGCTTGCGGCCAGCCGCAGCCGTCCCAATTGCCGGCCACGACGAGTTGTTCCAACCTGATGGTCGCCGTCAACGCGGCGTTGCAAAGCACGTCGCTGGGCACGGCCGTCCAACTCGTAAATAATCCACCAGTCGAGGCGTACTACTGCATCAATTCGGCCAACGCCCTGCAAAATGTCGGTGCTGTCACCTCGCCGAAGCCTTCCGACTGCACGGCCGCGGGCACGCCGACATTGGCGCCCGGCGATTATATCCAGATACAAACCCGATTTACCTATCAACCATGGTTTCCGGGCTTCAGCGTCGCCAGCTTTTTCCCGACACCCATCAACCGAACAGCCATGATGCGATTGGGTTGATCCGTGCGAAATCTTCTCAAATCCCTGTATCGGAACCAGGAAGCCACCACGGCGGTCGAATTCGCAATCGTCGCACCGCTGTTCATCCTGCTGGTGTTCGGCACGATCGGGCTGGCCTTCGTGCTTTATCTGGTCGGCAGCCTTCACTTTGCCGTGGAAGACGGCGCGCGCTGCGCGGCGGTCAGAGCATCCTGGCAATGCCAGGATCCAACGTCGACCGTCGCCTACACCCAAAGCCGTTATATGGGTCCGAACGTTTCGCCGGCCTTTACCTATGCCGACGTCGCAACCTGCGGCGCCGCGGGGTACGGCGGCAGCTCGGTGACCGGAACCGTCAACTACTCGTGGAACATCGGATTCACGACCTTCGTCACTCCGATCAGCGCGACCGCCTGCTATCCCAAACAAATACAACCGACGCCGTAATGTGGATACGCGCTTAACCTGGCTGGCCCCGCAAGTTCGGCGACCAGGAGGAACTCGACCCGCGGTTCCCGTCGCCTTATCGCCAAGATACCGACAACAAATGGCCCTGACCTGGAACCGGAACACTTCGCAGCTCGGGCAGTTTCCAGCAGTGTCGCTCAGGCAGGAGCGGCCCTGACCAGGAGAAACCGATGCAAAAATACATTGTGCCCATTGTGGCGGCGGTTGGGCTTTCGATCGCGACGCCTGCTCTGGCCTATGATTCAGCCAGCCAGATGTCGATGGATGCGGCGGTCGACATTGCGATGGATGCCGGCCTTGCCACCGTGTCGCATACCCAGTTTGCCGGCGATGAATGGCAGATCGAGGGGCGCGACGTGACCGGCCAATATATGGAAGTGGACGTTGATGCCGCGAACGGCCGGGTGCTGAACGTCGACCACTAGAGCCGTTTCCGTTCCGATGGAATCGGAACGGGCCCTGGATTCTTGTTTGACGCGTTTTCTTCACGCGAACCGGTATCCACCCACGGATCAAGTCCGAGGGCATGCTCCGCTCGAAAACGCTCTAATGTTGTTCGGATGAAACCGACAACACCTTGACGCCGCCGAACGCAGTGATGTGACCGCCCTTGAGCATGACGATCTGGGTGGCCAGTTGCCGCAGTTCGGCCGCATCATGGCTGACATAGACCATGGGAATTCCGGCCTCGTCGCGCAGGCGCACGAGATAGGGCAGGATTTCCAGCTTGCGACCTTCATCGAGCGCGCCGAGCGGCTCGTCCAGCAGCAGCAGCCGCGGTTTGGACAACAGCGCACGGCCGAACGCGACCCGTTGGCGCTCACCCCCGGAGAGCTGGCCGGGACGGCGCCTGAGAAGCGCGCCGATATCGAGCAGGCCGACCACGCGTTTGTACTGCGCGGGATCCTCGGCGAGGCGGTTCATGCGCCGTCCGTAATCGAGATTCTGCTGCACATCGAGATGGGGGAACAGCCGCGCATCCTGGAACACGTAGCCGATCCGGCGGCGATAGGGCGGGATGTGCACGCTCGCCGCGGTATCATCGAGCGTCTCGCCGTCCAACGTGACGATTCCGCGATCGGGCCTCAGCAGTCCCGCGATGATGTTGATGAGCGAACTCTTGCCGGCGCCCGACGCGCCGAACAGGCCGGTGACCCGGCCTTCGCTGGTAAAGGAGGCCTCCAGCGTGAAGTCGCCGAGCTTCTTCGCGATATCGACCCGCAGCATGGTCAGTTCCCATGCAGGCGCCGGGTGGCGCGACGAGCGAACAGTTCGGACGCCACCAGCGCCGCGGTTGCGATGAAGATCGATACCAGCACCAGCCGCAGCGCCGCGACATCGCCGTCGGGCGTCTGGATCAGCGAATAGATGGCGGACGAGATGGTCTGGGTCTCACCGGGAATGTTCGATACGAAGGTAATGGTCGCGCCGAATTCGCCGATAGCCTTGGCAAAGCCGAGCACCATGCCGGCCAGCACGCCGGGCAGCGCCAGCGGCAGCGTGACGGTCAGAAACACCTTCCAGGGCGCCGCGCCAAGCGTGGCTGCGGCCTGCTCCAGTTTTCGGTCCACGGCCTCGATCGACAGTCGGATCGGGCGCACCAGCAACGGAAACGACATCACGCCGCAAGCGAGCGCGGCGCCGGTCCAGCGGAACGCGAATACGATTCCGAGGTGGTCGGAAAGCCACCCGCCGACCATGCCGCGCTTGCCGAAGGTCAGAAGCAGCAGGTAGCCGGTAACGACCGGCGGCAGCACCAGCGGCAGATAGATCAGCGCATCGACCAGCGCCTTGCCCCAGAAGTCGCGCCGCGCCAGCAGCCACGCGATGCCGATCCCGAGCGGCGTGGCGATCAAGGTTGCGACGGTGGCGACCCGGAGCGAGAGCAGGATCGCCGTCCATTCCGTCGGCGAAATATCGAACACTAGTTCCCGTTTCCGAAGTTCGTATGCAATTGCGGCTCCTCTCGTACGAACTTCGGAAACAAAAGGGCACTAGCAAAGATTCAACATCTCCAGTGCCGCTCGTCGATTTGAAGTTCCTAACCGGCCTTTCGGCAAATTCTGGAGGAACTTCAAATCGGCGGCGCTGGCGACGGTCGTCAGGTCGTCGGCGTGATCAGGAACCGGAAGCCGTATTTCTCGAAGACCGCCTTGGCGGCGGACGACTTCAGGAAGGCGAGATAGCCGGCCGCATCGGGCTTCGCGTTTGCCGTCGCGGCCACCGGATAGACGATCGCGGGGTGCGAATCGGCCGGGAAGGTGCCGACGATCTTGACGCCAGGCTCGATCTTGGCGTCGGTCGAATAGACGATGCCGAGCGCCGCTTCGCCGCGGGCCACCAGCGCAAGTGCCGCACGCACGCTCTCCGCCATCGCGAATTTCGGTGCGGCGGCCTGCCACGCGCCGAGCTTCTCGAGGGCTGCCTGCGCGTATTTGCCGACCGGGACCGCCTTGACGTCGCCGGTCGCGATCTTGCCGTCGCCGGCGAGCTTGGCGAGATCGAAGCCTTGCTTGATGGTCACATTGTCGATCTTGGAATCCTTCGGCGCGATCAGGACGATGCTGTTGCCGAGCAAATCAACCCGCGTCGGCACGTTGATGTTCTTCTTGCTGATCGCATAGTCCATCCAGTCTGTATCGGCGGAGACGAAGATATCGGCCGGGGCGCCCTGTTCGATCTGCTTGGCAAGCGCCGAACTTGCGGCATAACTCGCGGAGATCTTGACGCCGGTCTTCGCGGTATAGGCGGCATCGACGTCGTCGAGCGCGTTCTTCATCGAGGCGGCGGCGAATATCGTGAGGCTCTTGTCCTGCGCAACCGCGGGCGAGAAAATCGATCCGAACAGGATCGTGAAGGCGAGAAAGGAAAGTCCGGCAAGACGATGCATATGGGTGCTCCCGTGCGAATTCGCGGCCGCCTGGCGCCCGCAAATCGGTCATTGAAAATAATGGCCTGCGACAAGTGGAAGCACCGTTCCACGGATCCTGAAGGCTTACGGCCAGGCAGGATATCGCGGCGGGACAATAGCAGGCTGAAGTGAGGGGTAAAGGCCCTATTCGGACGGCAGGATCGCAACCGATATGGCATTGTCCCGGGCGCCGCTGATCTGCAGCATGAAGGGGCTCGCTGACATCTCATACTTCAGGATCTTGCGAATGCCGTTGCAATCGGTAGCGCCGCTGAATCCTTTCGGCTTCAGGGCGTGTCCGTCCTGGATCACGTCGATCCAGGCGCCTGTCGACAGGCTGATGATGTAGATCCCGGGCTTCGACACAGTCTTGAAGCTGGCGAAGCCGGCAAAGGTGCCGTCCCTGGGCGCGCGTTCGGGCGGGGTCGGAAGCCGGGCTTCCGCGGGCGTTACCAGCGCCAACGTCATTCCCGTCGCGGGCACTGTCGCGAGTTCGGCGCCGGAGGTGAGTTTGACGCGGTCCGGCGCGGTCAGTGCGGCGCGCTCACGCTCGATCGGCCATTTGAACTTGTCGCAGCCGCTCGGCTCCTCCGCGGCGAATGTTGGAACCCCACTTAGCAACCAGAGCACGATGAGCAGAGCGTTACGCATGATGGTCATTGCCTGGCAGGGGGTGCTGCCAGAACCTGGCGGCAATCGGGCGGCAACTGCGCCAGCGTTAACCAATGGGGCGGCTTGGGCGGCTCCTTCGGCGGCTTCGGATGCAATACCGAGTCCTTGAACCAATAAGCGAGATCGGCAGGCGCGCAGCCTTCATCCTCCTTCGGCGCCGGCTGCGGCTCGCATTGCTTGCTGCCTTTGGGGCAGGTGATGCGAATATGGAAGTGATAGTCGTGGCCCCAGAACGGCCGCACCTTGGAGAGCCAGCGGCGATCGCCCCTGGCCTCGCGACACAAAGCCTTCTTGATCGCAGCATTGACGAAGATGCGTTGGACCCGCGGCTCGAGCGCGGCGTCGCGAATGACGGCAAGATGACCCGGCGTCCAGACATGCGGGTCGACGTCGAGCCGGTCGGGGCGCACCATCATCACCGCCGACATATCCTCGCGCTCCTCGCGTGACAGACGATGGTTCGGCATTGGCGTCAGCCAGACGTCGGCGTCGAGTCCTATCTGATGGCTGGCATGCCCTGTGATCATCGGGCCGCCACGCGGTTGCGACATGTCACCGACCAATATGCCGGGCCAGCCGGCGTCCCTGTGCGCCTTCGCCGACAACCGCTCCAGCAGCGCGACCATGTCGGGATGCGCCCAGTTGCGGTTGCGCGACAATCGCATCACCTGCCAGGTGGCGCCGTTGATCGGCAGCGCCTCGGCCCCCGCGAGGCAGCCCTTGGCATAGAAGCCGATCACACGTGTCGGCATCGCCGCCGGCAGCAGCTTGCGGCCGAACAACTCCTTGGCGGCGATCTTGGGATCGTTGGGATTGGCCAGGGGCGGCAGCGGCTTTGGATCGACGCTGCCCTTGTCCTGAGCCCGCGTGCCGGTGATGCCGGCGATGATGCACCAGGCGAGCAGCGGAATCAGAATCAGGCGGAGGTTCATCGGGGACGATCTCTGGGCCGAATCTAGCACGGAAACAGCATGCTCGAATATCGGGACCAATCGCAATTGCTTGATCTCCACCGCGATATCGCCGGAAACGAAAGTCAACAGGATGCAGCGGAGCTGGGTGAACGGCCGTGCCTGTTTTCGCGCGCTCGTTCACCTGCGATGGCGTGCCTGTCGCGGGAGCGGCGTTCGAACTTGTTGGCGGTGGCGCCGCCTATGTGACAGGTGGCAAGCCGGCGAGCCGTCTTGCCCACGCGCGCCGTGCCTCAACTGTCTACCTTCAGCGCGGCGATGAAGGCTTCCTGCGGTATGTCGACCTTGCCGAATTGCCGCATCTTCTTCTTGCCCTCCTTCTGCTTCTCCAGCAGCTTGCGTTTGCGGGTGATGTCGCCGCCATAGCATTTGGCGGTGACGTCCTTGCGCAGCGCGCGCACGGTTTCACGGGCGATCACCTTGCCACCGATCGCCGCCTGGATCGGAATCTGGAACATGTGCGGCGGGATCAGTTCCTTCATCTTCTCGACCATGGCGCGGCCGCGGCCTTCGGCGCGGGTCTTGTGCACCAGCATCGACAGCGCGTCGACCGGCTCGTTGTTGACCAGGATCTG
>JAGXAF010000193.1 GCA_018971675.1 Bradyrhizobium sp. | reverse complement strand
CGACAATTCGAGTTCGTCGACCTTCTTGAGGAATGCCGGGTTGAACGCGAGATCGGGAATGATCTCCTGCGCCACTTCCTTGCGCGGCTCTTCGAAGTTGACGAAGACGTTGAGCTGATCCTGCAGGATCCGCGCGGCATAGGCCACCGCATCATCCGGGCTGATCGCGCCGTTGGTCTCGATCGTCATGGTCAGCTTGTCGTAGTCGAGGATCTGGCCCTCGCGGGTGTTCTCGACCTTGTAGGAGACCTTGCGGACCGGGGAGAACAGGCTGTCGACCGGGATCAGGCCGATCGGCGCATCCTCGGGACGGTTGCGCTCGGCGGCGACATAACCCTTGCCGGCAGCCACGGTGAACTCCATGCGGATCTCGGCGCCCTCGTCCAGGGTGCATATCTGCAGTTCGGGATTGAGCACCACGATGTCGCCGACGGTCTGGATGTCACCGGCGGTGACGACGCCCGGCCCCTGCTTCTTCACGACCATCCGCTTGGGGCCTTCGCCCTGCATCTTGATCGAGATATCCTTGATGTTGAGCACGATGTCGGTTACGTCCTCGCGCACGCCAGCGATCGAGGAGAACTCGTGCAGCACGCCGTCGATATGCACCGACTGCACGGCAGCGCCCTGCAATGACGACAACAGGATGCGGCGCAGCGCGTTGCCAAGGGTTTGGCCGAACCCGCGCTCCAGCGGTTCTGCAACCAGCGTCGCGAAACGGCTCGCGTCGTTGCCCGCGGTTACCTGGAGCTTGTTCGGCCGGATAAGTTCTTGCCAATTTTTCTGGATCGTCACTGTTTCACCCATGCGGCCAGCCATCTGAATTGCTGGCGTTGGAGATCGCGGATCAGTCCGCGGCTAGCAAATCTTCAAAAACCGCAGGCGGCTCTGCCCGCGATCGAACATCAAACGCGGCGGCGCTTGCGCGGACGGCAGCCATTGTGCGGGATCGTGGTCACGTCGCGGATCGAGGTGACGGTGAAACCTGCGGCCTGCAGCGCACGAAGCGCCGATTCACGGCCCGAACCCGGGCCGGCAACCTCGACCTCCAGCGTGCGCATGCCGTGCTCCTGCGCCTTCTTGGAGACGTCTTCAGCCGCAACCTGCGCGGCATACGGGGTCGACTTGCGCGAGCCCTTGAAACCCATCGTGCCCGCAGACGACCAGGCAATGGTGTTGCCCTGCGCATCGGTAATGGTGATGGTGGTATTATTGAACGACGAATTTACGTGCGCGATACCTGACGCGATGTTCTTGCGTTCACGACGGCGTACTCGGGTGGCATCCTTGCCCATTGTCAACCTTTCCTGTGATCTCAAACGCCGCCGTAACGCCAGCGGCTACACCTGAAAATGCGAGTGGCGACTGGGTTGTCGCCACTCCCTCTTCGCTATTCGCGTAAACCTACTTCTTCTTGCCGGCGATCGACTTGGCCGGTCCCTTGCGCGTGCGCGCATTGGTGTGGGTGCGCTGGCCGCGCACCGGCAAGCCGCGGCGATGACGCAAGCCGCGATAGCAGCCGAGGTCCATCAGCCGCTTGATGTTCATACCGGTCTCGCGCCGAAGGTCGCCTTCGACCATATAGTCGCGGTCGATCACTTCGCGGATTTGCAGAACCTCCTGGTCGGAAAGCTGCGAAACGCGACGATCATCCGGAATCTTGACCTTCTCCAGAATATCGGCGGCGCTCTTCTGGCCAATGCCATGGATGTACTGGAGCGCGATCAGGACGCGCTTGTTGGTCGGGATATTCACGCCGGCAATACGGGCCAAGGACTTCTCTCCTGTTGCCGATCCTCACGGACGGCTGCTCTTTCGATATTTCGGGCCAGTGTCCGGACACGCAAACACGACGCCCCTCCCCCTCGGGCTATTCGGGGGACCGGCGTCGTCTGGCACTATCCGACTTGGATGCCGATTTATTAAGGATTCAACTTCGTTTCGTCAACCGTCCCCGCGCTTTAGCTCGCTTTTTCGTGACCTTTTTGGCGGCTTTTCCACCCCGCTTGGCGGGTCTTTTCCCGGAACCTTTCGCTGGCCCCCTAGCGGCCTTCCCCGTTCGCCCAGAGGTCGCCTTCCCGGCCTTCCGGGCGGTTTTGGCGGGCTTTCTGCTTGCCTTCTTCGCAACCTTGGCCGTCTTGACGGCCGGCCTGGGGGGCTTCCGGGCGGCCTTTTTGGCCGGCTTACGGGTCGCCCTCGCCTCGACCGCACCAATCGCGGCCAGGATGCGGTTGATTTCGTGGGTGACGTGTTCGATCGGCATCATGCCGTCGACCGTCAACAGCTTGCGGCGTTCGGAATAGTAGTGGATCAGCGGTTCGGTCAGCGAGCGATAGCTCGCCAACCGGTTCGACAGCACTTCCGGGGTGTCGTCGATCCGCACCTCCTCACCGCGCGCGCGCATTTCGGCGACACGGGTCTCAACCCGGCTGAGCAGTGCGCTTTCGTTGACTCGGAGCTCGATCACGGCATCGAGCCGGATATGCTTCTTCCTCAGGAGGTGGTCGAGCGCCTCGGCCTGCGGCACCGTGCGCGGAAAGCCGTCGAGGATAAAGCCGTTCTTCATGTCCGGCTGGTCGAGGCGATCCGAGATGATCCCGATTACGATCTCGTCCGGCACCAGGCCACCGCCGGCCATGATTTCCCCGGCCTGCAGCCCGACCGGGGTTTGGGCGGCGACCGCCGCGCGCAGCATTTCGCCGGTCGAGAGCTGCACGATGTTGTACTTGTGGATCAGCCGTTGCGCCTGTGTCCCCTTGCCGGCGCCAGGCGGTCCCAGAAGAATCAATCTCATCGAACTTCGCCCCCCGGCTAGGTGGGCGACTGGACCGCACACCTCCTCAATCTCGGATCGACGTCGAGCAACGCCTTAGCGGCGGCGCCCACGCAGTTTCGACTTCCTGATCAACCCCTCATACTGATGGGCGAGCAGATAGCCCTGGACCTGCGCCACCGTATCCATCGTCACGCTGACGACGATCAACAGCGACGTGCCGCCGAAATAGAACGGCACCGAGGCGTAAGAAATCAGGATTTCGGGAATCAGGCAGACCACCGCGAGGTAGATCGCACCCACCACGGTAATGCGTGACAGGACGTAGTCGATGTACTCGGCGGTGCGCTCTCCCGGCCGGATGCCTGGAATGAAACCGCCATGTTTCTTGAGATTGTCGGCGGTCTCGGTCGGGTTGAACACGATCGCGGTATAGAAGAACGCGAAGAACACGATCAGCGCCAGATAAAGAATGAGGAACAGCGGCCGTCCGTGGCCGAGCTGCGTGGTGATCCACTGGAACCATTCCGGACCTTTGCCGGCGTTGAAGTTCGCGACCGTGGTCGGCAGCAGCAGCAGCGACGATGCGAAGATCGGCGGAATCACGCCGGACGTATTGAGCTTGAGTGGCAGATGCGAAGACTGGCCTTCGAACATCTTGTTGCCCACCTGGCGCTTCGGGTACTGGATCACGAGCCGCCGCTGCGCGCGCTCCATGAACACGATGAAGGCGATCACGGCGACCACCATCACGATCACGATCAGGATGAGGCCGGTGGACAGCGCGCCTTGGCGGCCGAGTTCCAGCATGCTGGCGAGCGCCGAAGGCAGCTCGGCGACAATGCCGGCCATGATGATCAGGGAGATGCCGTTGCCGATGCCGCGCGAGGTGATCTGTTCGCCAAGCCACATCAGGAACATGGTACCGCCGGTCAAGGTAACCGCGGTTGAAAGGCGGAAGAACAGGCCGGGATCGCTGACGACATTGCTGGCGCCCTCGAGGCCAACCGCAATGCCGTAGGACTGGAACGCGGCGAGAATGACCGTGAGATAGCGGGTGTACTGGTTCAGCGTCTTGCGGCCCGCCTCGCCCTCCTTCTTCAGCGCCTCGAGCTGCGGCGAGACTGTAGTCAGGAGCTGAATGATGATCGAAGCCGAGATATACGGCATGATGTTCAGCGCGAAGATCGCCATGCGGTGGATGCCACCGCCCGCGAACATGTTGAACATGCCGAGAATGCCGCCGGACTGGGTCTTGAACACCTGTTCCCAGATACTGGGATCGATGCCGGGCAGCGGGATGTAGGTGCCGAGCCGATAAACCAGCAGCGCACCCAACGTGAACCAGATACGCTTCTTGAGTTCGTCGGCCTTGCCGAGCGCCGCCAAATTCAGATTTGACGCCAGTTGTTCCGCTGCTGAGACCATCTTTGGCTTTCTCCTGCGCCGTCCTTCGCTGTCATGGCCCCTGAAAGTGGATCACCCGGCAGATCCGGGCATCATTGGTGCTCGGATTCGACAAGTCCATATTCAATCGTGCCAATTGCCCGCTTCAGGCGGACAATGACGCAGATGTTACGCCGCTTCGCCCTCGTCCTTTTTGGCCGGCGCCAGGATTTTCACCGTGCCGCCCGCCTTCTCGACCGCTGCGACCGCGGATTTCGAGGCACCGTGAACCTCGATATCGAGCTTGGCCTTGATTTCACCGCGGCCAAGCAGCCGCACGCCATCCTTCGACCGTCGGATAACGCGGGATTTCACCAGCGCTTCGGCATTGATGGTGGTCTTGGCGTCGAGCAGCTTGGCGTCGATCGCCTGCTGAATCCGGTCGAGATTGATCTCGGCGAATTCCAGGCGGAAGATGTTATTGAAGCCGCGCTTCGGCAGCCGCCGATGCAGCGGCATCTGGCCGCCCTCGAAACCCTTGATACGCACGCCGGAACGCGCGGTCTGGCCCTTGCCGCCGCGGCCGGAGGTCTTGCCTTTGCCCGAGCCGATGCCGCGGCCGACGCGCATACGCTTTTTGCGCGAGCCGGCGTTGTCGGCGATATCGCTTAGCTTCATCGCCCTGTCTCCCTGTTAGTTCTCACCGACGATGCGGACGAGATGTTGAACCTTGGCAACCATGCCGCGAACCGCGGGCGTGTCCTGCAATTCGGCAACCCGACCGATCTTGTTGAGCTTGAGGCCGATCAGTGTCGTGCGCTGCGAATGGTGGCGGCGGATCGCGCTGCCGGTCTGCTCGACCTTGATCGTCTTTGCGGCCTTGGCCATCGTCATAACTCCGAAAAGCGCGATGAAGCGCCGGTTGTCTACTCAGCCACCACTTCGGCGTCGCCGCCGACCCGGCGCGACTGCAGCGTGGAGACCTTGATGTTGCGGCGTGCCGCAACCGAGCGCGGCGAATCCTGGTGCTTCAGCGCATCGAAGGTGGCCCGAACCATGTTGTAGGGATTGGACGAACCGATCGACTTCGCCACCACGTCCTGGATGCCCAGCGTCTCGAATACGGCGCGCATCGGGCCGCCGGCGATAATGCCGGTGCCGGCCGGAGCCGCGCGCAGATAGACGCGCCCGGCGCCGTGACGGCCGGCGATGTCGTGATGCAGCGTGCGGCCTTCGCGCAATGCCACGCGGGTCAGATTGCGCTTCGCCGATTCGGTCGCCTTGCGGATCGCTTCGGGCACTTCGCGCGCTTTGCCGTGACCGAAGCCGACCCGGCCCTTCTGATCCCCGATCACGACGAGGGCCGCGAAACCGAAGCGCTTGCCGCCCTTGACGACCTTCGCCACACGATTGATGTGGACGAGCTTGTCGACAAACTCGCTGTCGCGTTCTTCCCGGCCGCCCCTGTGGCCGCCACCGCGTTCGCGTTCACCTGCCATGGTGTTTTCCGATCCTTAAGTCCGCCTGAAAAAGGCCAAATCCGTTCAACCCGTTAGAAGCTCAATCCGCCTTCACGCGCCGCATCCGCGAGCGCCTTGACGCGGCCGTGGTAGAGATAGCTGCCGCGGTCGAACACAACCTCGGTGACGCCGTTCTTGACTGCGCGCTCCGCGACCAGTTTGCCCACGGCCTTCGCCGCATCGATGTTGGCGCCGGTGTTGCCGCTCGCGCGCATGGTCTTTTCCAGCGAGGACGCCGACGCCAGAGTCTCGCCCTTCACGTCGTCGATGATCTGCGCATAGATGTGCTTCGACGAGCGGAAGACCGACAGGCGCGGCCGGCCGCTGGCGGTACGACGCAGCGACAAGCGGACGCGTTGCTTGCGCCGGGCATTCGTAATCTTCAGTCTCGACATGACCGGCTCCGTTACTTCTTCTTGCCTTCCTTGCGGAAGATGAATTCGTCGGCATACTTGACGCCCTTGCCCTTGTAGGGCTCCGGCGGGCGGTAGCTGCGGATTTCCGCGGCGACCTGGCCAACACGCTGGGAATCGCTCCCGGTAATGGTGATCTCGGTCGGCTTCGGCACCGCGATGGTGATGCCCTCCGGGATCGGATAGACCACGTCGTGGCTGTAGCCGAGCGCGAGCTGCAGGCTCTTGCCCTGCAGTGCGGCGCGATAGCCGACGCCGGTGATCTCAAGCTTCTTCTCGAATCCACTGGTGACGCCGGCGACGAGGTTGGCCACCTGGGCGCGCGCGGTGCCGTACATCGCCTGCGCGCGGTTGGTCTCGAACCGCGGTGCGACCTTGACCGCACCGTTCTCGAACTTCACCTCGACATCGTCGTGAACGATGAACTGAAGCTGGCCCTTCGGCCCCTTCATCTTCACCGTCTGCCCCTCGACGGTCGCCGTCACACCCGACGGGATCGTCACAGGCCGCTTG
>JAGXAF010000192.1 GCA_018971675.1 Bradyrhizobium sp. | reverse complement strand
TTCTGGTTCGCGGTGGTGCCCATCTTCACGAGCGACCACGAACGCAGGATGTACTCTTGTATTGACGCCTTGATCCACCACATGGCGTAGGTGGCGAGACGAAAGCCCTTTTCGGGCTCGAAACGTTTCACCGCCTGCATCAGGCCGACGTTGCCTTCCGAGACGACCTCGGAAATCGGCAAGCCGTAGCCGCGATAGCCCATGGCGATCTTGGCCACGAGCCGGAGGTGGCTGGTGACGAGGTGATGTGCCGCGCCGCGATCATCGTGCTCGCGCCAGCGTTTGGCGAGCATGTATTCCTGCTGGGGTTCCAGCATCGGAAACTTGCGGATTTCGGCGAGGTAACGGGAAAGGCCGGATTCTCCATTGAGAACCGGTAACGTAGCTGTACGGGCCATTATAGCGCCCTCCAGTGGTTCAAGCCCCCGATAGCGGCGGGCCAGGCAGCGGCTGCTGTGTCAAAGCCAGTCGCGCTGCGATGTTCCGCGTTGGATATTCAACGCAGGTGCAACATACACCAAAACGGGGCGCGTGTGGAAGGATATCCGACGTCACGTACCCGTGTGGCTGCCATAACATATTGGCATAGCACAACTTTCTCGATCGCCCTGCGTCATAGCGCCGCTCTCAGCTTTTCCCTCAGGGCGGTCAGATCGGGCGGTAAATCCGACATCCACTCCAAAATCGCCCCGGTTCCGGGGTGTTCCAGAGCCAGAAGGTAGGCATGCAGGGCCTGGCGGCCGAGGGCGGTCAGGGCCACCTGGCTCTGGGGCCCGAGGCGGCTTGCCTTGGTCTTGAAGTGGGGACCATAGACAGCATCCCCCAATAAAGGGTGGCCGATATGGGCGAGATGGACCCGGACCTGATGGGTTCGGCCGGTCTCGAGCTGGCAGGCCAGTTGGGCCGCGACCGGCTTGCCGTCGCGGCCATTGAAGGCTTCCTGCAGCTCCCAATGCGTGACCGCGTCACGGCCGCCCTGGCGCACCGCCATTTTCTCGCGGGCATGCGGGTGTCGGTCGACCGGCGCATCGATGATGCCACGCTGGCGGTCGGGCAGGTCCCAGGCAAGCGCCAGGTAGCCGCGCCGCATCGCGCCGGTGCGGCCGTGATCGGCGAATTGCGCGGTCAGCGACCGGTGCGCGCGGTCGTTCTTGGCCGCGACCATCAATCCGGTGGTGTCCTTGTCGAGCCGGTGCACGATGCCGGGCCTGCGGACGCCGCCGATTCCGGACAGGCTCGCACCGCAATGGGCGATCAGCGCGTTCACCAGGGTGCCGGTTTCGTGCCCGGCCGCCGGATGCACCACCAGGCCTTTCGGCTTGTCGATGACGATGATGTCATCGTCCTCATAGACGATGTCGAGCGCGATATCCTCCCCCGCGGGCTCGGGGGGCGCCGCCTCCGGCACGTCGATTGTGATCGTATCGCCTGACGCGACATGATAAGCGGGATCGCGAACGGGGATGCCCTTGAGGGCGACGGAACCCGCGAGGATCAACGCTTTCAGCCGCGAGCGCGACAGCTCCGGCCGGCGCACCGCCAGCACGCGGTCGAGCCGGGTCGACCCCTCGTCGCCTTCGACGATGACGACGAGCTGTTGAACGCTGTTCGGAGCCGGGCTTTGTCGCAATGAAATGCCTTGTGTTTTGAGCGGGGTCCGGTCTGAAAACCGGTTTCCACTTTCGCGGACCATGCTCTAAAGAGTCTTGTATGACGACGACCGAAACTGCTGTGCCCGAACCGACCCCCGAGCAGGCCGCCTTGTTTGCGCGGGTGCGGCGGATGATGCTGATCGCCGGCCTGACTACGGCACTGGCGGTGGCGGCCGTGCTTGTCGCCATCGGCTACCGCCTTTTCCGCTCGCAGGGAAGTCCGGCGACGACCGACGTCATCGCAAACCTGCCGAGGGGCGCCCGTATCGTCGCGACCGGCACAGCCGGCGACCGGCTGGTGCTGACGCTGGATATAGCAGGCGCGACCGAGATCCGCACCTTCGATGCTCATACGCTCAAGCCGACCGGAACGATCAGGTTTGTCAGCGAGCCCTGAATGCCGCGGCCCGCGAGGCGGCTCGATCCGGCGCCCGAACCGGAAGCCGGCGGCTTGCGGGAAAGGGATTTCGAGGCTATGCCGTGGCCCGTACGCTCCCTTCGTCTAGCGGTTAGGACGCGGCCCTCTCAAGGCTGAAACAGGGGTTCAATTCCCCTAGGGAGCGCCAATGAAATCAAGATCTTTCACAAACAATCCCGAACTTCTGATTTCCCTCGGCCAGCAAGCAATCTCCGCTCCCGCTAAGCGACCTTCTTCTCGAAGTTGGCGAACACGCTGAGTTTCAGCCACCTGCGCAGATCGGCGGCCAACGTGCGGCTTCCCGTCAAGACAAGCCGGCCATCCGACATTTGGTCAATGGTCTTGTATCCGAGCCAAATCTCGGTCATCGATTGCAGGTCAGTCGATACGTAAAGATCGACATCAAATCCCGGATCAACGACGCAGAGGTCAACCTCCTTGCTGGCTTCGACAATTAGCCAGTAGTTTCGCTCCGAGGCCGGCCTGTCCTTGAAGATGAACTGGATGGTAGTGCGGTGCGGCGGCATCGGGTCGGTATTTATGTTTCGCCTGATGTCCCACATCAGCAGATTGGCATCGAGGTTCTTCAACGTGGCTTCCGCCGTTACCCATCGATGTCCCCAGACGCCGACCGCTTCGATGATGGGGCGCAGCTCCTTTCCCGCTTCAGTGAGATGATATTCGTGGAGGCCCGGCTCGCGCTTGGCGGAAATGCGCGTGACGATCCCGGCGGCTTCCAGCTCCTTAAGCCGTTTGGATAGCAGGGCAGGCGACATGCTCGGCAATCCGCGCCGCAATTCATTGAAGCGGGTAGACCCCAGCGCGAGCTCGCGCAGGACAAGAAGGGTCCACCGGGAGCAGATGATCTCCGCCGCCATGGAAACGGGGCAGAACTGATTGTAACCGCCTTCCGACATTCGAGCGCCTCCTTCGGCGTCACCTCCGGACCGGAAGGCTACGAGCTATCCCGCGGCTTTGCCAGTTCAGAATCTGTACCGGCCAGGTTCAGATCCTGAACTGGATGTTCATGGGGTCGCCATGAGATCCTGTCTGCCGACTTCGCGGAGGCGAAGGCCGCCTTCGGATGCCGTTTCCGGCAAAAGGAGATTGTCCATGTCGGCTATCACGCTGCCGCTCGATTACACGGCCATCAAGCAACGCCAACAGGCTGTCTGGTCATCGGGTGATTATCCGATGATCGGCACGACACTTCAGATTGTCGGCGAGCGACTATGCGAGGCTGTCGATATGCGCGCGGGCGCGGCCGTGCTGGACGTTGCTGCCGGCAACGGCAATGCGACGCTGGCGGCCGCGCGCCGCTTTGCGCAGGTTACATCCACGGACTATGTCGGCGAGCATCTTGAGCGCGGCAAGGAGCGCGCCACTGCGGAGCGCCTTTCCGTGAATTTTCGGGAAGCTGACGCCGAAATGCTGCCCTTTGCCGATGGCAGCTTTGACGTGGCCTTATCCACGTTCGGTGTCATGTTCACCCCGAACCAGGAGAAGGCGGCCGCCGAACTGGTGCGTGTGGTGTGCAAAGGCGGGAAGATCGGACTGGCGAACTGGACGCCGGACGGATTCATCGGTCAGATTCTCAGGCTTGTCGGGAAATACGCGCCTCCACCGTCGGGCATCAAACCGCCTACCCTGTGGGGCACCGCGGCGCGGCTGGGCGAGCTGTTTCCGGGGCATCAAATCAATGCCTCGGAGCAGACCTTCACCTTCCGCTACCAGTCGCCGGAGCATTGGCTTCACGTCTTCCGGTCATTCTATGGTCCCGCAAACAAGGCATTCGCCGCACTTGATGCCGAGAAGGCCGCTGCACTGGAAACCGATATTCTCGCGCTGCTCAAGCAATCAAATCGGGCCGGCAGCGAAAGCCTCGTTGTGCCCGGTAATTATCTCGAGGTCGTGATTACGCGGACGTGAGATCGCAATGCCCGCGCGACGCCATTTAAGTCGGCCATGCCTATCATACCCGGGATCTTGAACGCTGGCCGACCATGAGGAGTATGCCTCCGATCTGCGGCAGCAAGGCCAGCAGAATGAGCCGCAGCATGGCGAAATCTTCCGGAGCCGGGTTGAGCAAGCCACGGGAGCCCCATGACACGAGTTTGATGGCGGCCTCCGTCTGAGGGTCCGCGGCGGCTTCGACCGACGCCATCGCGGAATCCAGCATCTGGCGGCGTTCTGCGACCGCTGTTTCGCGCTCGCGACAGAACTTTCCTACCCCGCCCTTGCATTCGCGGTCGCGAGCGGCCATGGCGTCCGACAACGTCGCCTGTGCGCTGGCGATGGCGGGCGTGACCCGTGACGCGCGGGACAGCTTCACATCGGTGATATTGGTGGATGTGAAACCGATGCTCGCCGCCACGGCGAAAATGAACGTCAGCAGCCACACGGTCCAGCCAACCAGCGCGGTCGAACGCTGTCTGCTGCGCCACAGGCCGGCGGCGCAAGAGGGCAAAACAAGCGCGACCAGATCAGCGGCAACACCCACGGCAAGGAAAAGCCATCCCGCCACGTCACTCGATCCCAGCGATCGGGCAAACCAACCGTTGATCGTGATGCCGACGGCGCCGAGGGTGAGAGCGGCTGTCGACAGGATGGCTGGCGCGAGGCGGTGATGTGACGGGGTGGCAGGTCCGATCAGCGCCGCCGCCACCGTCTGCGTTGCGGCAACAGGTTCGCTCTGGCGTACGGTCACGGCCAGCGGTTGCGCCGCGGGCGGCTCCGCCATCGCACCGTCTGCCGCCAGAAATTCCGGCGGGATCAAGGATTCAGGAAATTGAATCTCAGGTTCGGCGGCAGCAGCGGTAGCGGCGGCAGCCGCGGCGGCAGCGACGGCCGGCGCCTTTCGCTTTTTTCGCGGCCGGGGGGCCGTGGCGCGGTCTGCTCCGGCCTTATCCTTCCTTTTCCGCGGCACTTGATGAAGGGGAATGACAAAGGCAGAAGTTTCGTCAGCCATTGGAACCGTTCCTATCGGTTTTTGGTGGTTAGGCGCGGCGGCGTAGACGCAACCACGCTGCCGCGCCGGCACTTAAGTTCAGGCAGAACTGAGTCGTCTAGGAAAGACCTGCAACAGTCGCCAATTCATTTCATCCGGGTCCAAGCCGCAATACCGGCTTGCTGACGATGCAATCTAAGGTTATTATCGAGCGCATATGCGCGCCCGGTCGTCCTATGATCGTCGATCCGCGCGCAGGCCGAATCTGGAGCGTACTGAATCTGGGGCGTACTGGCGCTCGAACGAGGCCCGAGAGGGCAACCGCGTCTTCATGGCGGCGTTTCCTCCCTCGACTTGCCCGGTGGCCGCAAGGTCATCGGGCATCTTGATGCGGTGAGCATCGTGGCATGAACTGGCAGAGACCCTGCAAATTTGACGGGTATCGCGGCTTCCAAGGGATTATCTGGGCCAGCGAAGAAAAAAATGAGAAGCCGGATGCGGCGCGAGAACTCTGTTTGAAAGCCGTCGCTGAACTGAAAACCAACAGTTGCTATCAGAGACAGAGACTCAGAATTCTCAATCGGCAGGAGTGAGGATCACGAGTTTTTGGTTTGGCCATTGCCACCGCGCTGGGGCCGCCGTGCTTCGGGTGCTGGTATTCGCCCGCGATCTCCATGGCCCAATAAATGCGGCCCGTGGCCGGGCTTCTCACGCTCGCGACGCCCACGCGGGTCGCATCATGCAGAAGAAGGTTTTTCCGATGCCCCGTCGATTCGATCCATTGGCTTAAGGTCTTCGGAAAATTATCATAGCCATACGCGATATTCTCCGCGGCGCGTCCGGCCCCCGCAGGACCGATACGAGCGGAAAAGCGGCCAAGGACGTCGTGATCGAGCGTGTCCTTTGCCGCCATGGCGGCCGCTTGCTCGCGCGCGATTCGAGTGAGTACGGGATCCGTGCTCACGCGATGCTCGCCATGCTGAAGGCGAAAGTCCGAGATCATCTCCGCAGGGGAAGCCGCGCGGGCGGGTGCCAGGCTCGAAAATATAACGACGACCGCAAGCACGATCGCGATAGTGTCGTCATGTTTCATATCGATTTGAGCGGGCGTGAGCTCTTTGAAGGCAGGGGAAGAAAGCAGCAATGGGTGTTGTGGCGCGTTCGCTTGTTGAAGAGTCTTCCAGTAGACAGTGTCACTGTCGGGATAGGGCATGCATCACCGACGGAAATGGGAATATCACGCGCGTGCAGTTATGCAAAGACCGGCTTGCCGCGCGAGGCCAGTTTGCCAGAGCGTTTTCGAGCGAAGCATGCCCTCGGACTTGATCCGTGGGTGGATAACGGTTCGCGTGAAGAAGACGCGTCACAACTAGAATCCAGAGCTCCGTCCCGATTCCATCGGAACGGAAACGGCTCCAGCCCGACCGCAAAGCAGCGACCTTCGTTCAAGTACTGCTACGATGGGTCCGCACGGGATTCCCGAGCGCAACCGTAGTTATATGTGTTGGTATTTGAAATACCTTAAGTCAATATTTACATTCCGGCATTATCTGCAATTCCGGCATTCAGTCGGACCACTCATTTCAGCGGTACATTTCCCATGGACGTCGATCTCGTAGCCCTCGTTGGGCTCAGCGCAGCA
>JAGXAF010000191.1 GCA_018971675.1 Bradyrhizobium sp. | reverse complement strand
GACAGTTTTCGGGACGGCCACCGGCTGATCGGCATGATCCAGCCCGACGTCACTCAATCGCCCAACGAGGAAAAGCCGGCGCTGTTTCGCGTCGGCTGCGTCGGCCGCATCACCCAGCTCGCCGAAACCGGCGACGGCCGCTACATCCTCGAACTCACCGGCATCGCGCGCTTCAAGGTGCTTGAGGAAATGAGCGTGCTGACGGCCTATCGGCAGTGCAAGGTGGATTATTTTCCCTACATCGACGACTTCACCGCGCGCAAGGGCGAGGACGCCGTCAACCGCGAGGCGCTGCTCGAAATGCTGACCGATTTCCTGAAGGCCAACAACCTCAAGGTCGACTGGGAAGGCATCGAAAACGCGCCGAACGAGGCGCTGGTCAATGCGCTGGCGATGATGTCGCCGTATGGGCCGCCGGAAAAGCAGGCGATGCTGGAAGCGCCCGATTTGAAGACCCGCGCCGAAATCCTGATCGCGGTCACGGAAATGGATTTGGCCAAAAAGCGCACCAGCGGCGATCCGCCGTTGCAGTAGGCCGATCCGCCGGCGTGGCGTCGTCGCCAACCCGGCGGGACGCGATCCTCCGGGAGCTGGTGCGGATCAGCTCACATAACAGCAGATAGCTTCGCGCGGCTGGCGCGGAATATGCTATGGGATCGATTATACGATGGGGTCGAATACCCGTCCGGAGTCCGACACATGACATCGCCGCCCGAGCGCCTCGACAGCACCGTCGATCCCAAGTTGCTGGAAATCCTGGTCTGCCCGATGACCAAGGGTCCGCTGGAATTCGACGCAGCACGGCAGGAATTGATCTCGCGCTCGGCAAAGCTCGCTTATCCGATCCGCGACGGCATACCAATCATGCTGCCGGAAGAGGCCCGAAAGATCGAGTGAAGATCGGCCGGCCCATGTGCGCCCGAACCGTCATGGCCGCGCTCGCGATATCAGGCGTCCTGGCGATGGCGGCAAGCGCCTCCGCTCAGGAGAGCAAAATCCAGGTCGGCCCCATCGATGCCGTGCTGACGGTGCCCTCGGAGGTCGACCATCCACCGGTCGCGCTATTGATCGCAGGCTCCGGCACCACCGATCATGACGGCAACGGGCCGCAGGTCAAACCCGCGACCTTGAAAAAACTCTCCGGGCAGCTGGTCGCGCGGAAAATCGCGACGCTGCGCTATGACAAGCGCGGCGTCGGCGGATGGAAACCGGCATTCGGCAGGCCGGAGGATTTCCGCTTCAAGGACTTTGTCGATGACGCGGTCTCGCTGGTGAATTATCTGCGCGGCAGCAGAAAGTTCTCGAAAGTCGTCCTGGTCGGACACAGCGAGGGCGGGCTGGTCGCGATCCTGACCGCGCGACGGGTGCCGATCGACCGCCTGGTGCTGCTGGTCACCGCCGCGCGCAAGCAGGGCGAACTGGTCAAGTCCCAGCTTGAAAAGACCGTTCCGCCCGAAATCTACGCGCCGATCGCCAAGGCCATCGACGCCATCATGGCCGGGCAGATCGTCGATCCGCCGCCTCCGGGGCTTTCGATCGCGCCCTCGATGCAGCCCGGCATCGCGTCGGCTTTTACCGAGGACCCGATCGATCCCCTGAAGCAGATCACCCAGCCGACCCTGATCATCGGCGGCGGCCGCGACCGCCAGGTCGCGCGGGTGGATTACGCGGCACTGTCCGCTGCATCCCCCGTCGCCAAGGCGCTGTGGCTACCGGACATGAACCACGTGCTGGTCGACGTGTCAGACGAAGCCGACGACATCAAAGCTTACAGTGATTCCGAGCGGCCGCTCGATCCGACGATGATCGATACAGTGGCAGATTTTATCTTGGCGGGAGATGCCAGGTAAGAACTCCGGCCGAATGGCCAGGAAGCGTGACAAGCGAGCGCGACCATGAACTCGGAGAGGGCAATTTCGGCAACTGCTTGAGTCCGATCAACCCCCTTATGAATTTTTCACGGCCGACCATTTACGGGCCGTCCGACTCCGGCTTCAGGAGGGCGTCGACGTGGCTTTGCAGATTGGCCGGCGGCTTTTCGCCAGCCGCCAACCGGCCGCGAATGACGCTGATCGCGCGAGCCGCGTCAGGGCGATGGCCGAGGCTCTGCTCGACTTCGGCCAGTGAGACGATGATCGGCCAGTTGTCCGGATTGATCGTATACGCCTTTTGCAGGACCTGGCTGGCGGCATGCATCTGCTTTCGCCTCCCGCTACAGCGCCTCGCCCTTCAGCAGCCGCGGCACTTCGCCGGAGAGCCCCGCGGCCTGCCGGATGAACAGGCTTTTCAGCGGCGGCGCGCGATCGACCAGGCCCAGCCCGATATCGCGCACGGTGCGTAGCAGCGTCGACTTGTTGGAAAAGAGCAGGTTCAGCGAATTGGTGGCGAGCCCCATCGCCATGGTGTCGAACCGGCGCCAGCGCTGGTAGCGATCGAGCACGTCGGCCTGCCCGATATCCATGCCGAGCCGGGCCGCATCGACGATTACCTCGGCAAGCGCCGCGACATCCTTCAGGCCCATATTGAGCCCCTGCCCCGCGATCGGATGAATCACGTGCGCCGCGTCGCCGACCAGCGCCAGCCGCTTGCCGATGAAGGAGCGGGCGACGAAATAGCCGAGCGGAAACGTGCGCGGTTTGTCGAGCGCCTTGATCTCGCCGAGATGCAGGCCGAAGCGACGTTCGAGCTCGCCGTGAAATTCGTCTTCCTTCAGGCCAGTGATGCGCGCGGCCTCGCGGCGTTCCTCGGTCCATACCAGCGAAGAGCGCCTTCCCGTCAGCGGCAGGATCGCAAACGGACCTGCGGGAAGGAAATGTTCCTCGGCGCGGCCGTGATGGTCGCGCTCGTGCCCGACCGACACCACGATGCCGGACTGATCATATTCCCAGCCGTGAGTGGCGATGCCGGCCCGCTCGCGCAATTTCGAGCGCGCCCCGTCGGCCGCCACCAGCAGGCTCGCCTCGACGACCCGGCCGTCGGAAAATGTCACGGCTACACCGTCGGAGCGCGAGACAAAATCCGTCACCGCGGCGGTCGAGAGTTCGATGCCTTGGGCCTCCGCGCGCGCAACCAGCACATCGATCAGGTTGCGGTTTTCGATCATATGCGCGAACGGCTCGCCCGGTTCGACATCGCCCGCAAAGGTCAGGAACACCGGGCGGGTGGCGTCTTCCAGCCTGGAATCGGTGACGACCATGTCGAGGATCGGCTGCGCCTGACTTGCGACCGCCTCCCACGCGCCGATCGCCTCGAACAACCGGCGGCATGCCGCCACGATGGCAGTCGCGCGCGGATCGCGGCTCGGCCGCATCGCCAACGCCGGGTCGGCCACGATCACGGGAATGTCGGGACCGAGGCCCTGACGCAGCGCCAGGGCGAGCGCCAGGCCGGCAAACGCGCCGCCGCCGACCACTATGCTTCGTTGATCCATGCCGATCTGCTCACTGATACCTTGCTCCCGTAGTATAGCTGGGCGAAACAGGTTCGTGAAACAAGGGGCTTCAACCGCCTATTGTCGCTCGGGACCACGCGTTTTCGCGTCAACGCCTCGCCCCGAATGACCTGAAAAATGACCTGAAAAAAAGACTTGGAAATGACCTGAAACCGAAAGCACGCCAATGTCCAAGGCCCTGATCGACCTGATTTCCATTCTCGACCTCGAACCGCTCGAGGTGAACATGTTTCGCGGCAACAGCCCGAAAACGAGCTGGCAGCGGGTGTTCGGCGGCCAGGTGATCGGGCAGGCGATGGTGGCCGCTTGCCGCACCGTCGAAGGCCGCTTGCCGCATTCGCTGCATTGCTATTTCATCCTGCCCGGCGATCCCCGGATTCCGATCGTCTACGAGGTCGAGCGGCTGCGCGACGGCAGGAGCTACTCGACCCGCAGGGTCACCGCGATCCAGCACGGCAATGCCATCTTCTCGATCATGGTGTCGTTTCACATCGAGGAACAAGGCGCCTTCGATCATCAGGACAAGATGCCTGACGTGCCGCCGCCGGAAAAGCTCACCGCCGAGGAAATGGCGAAACAGCCGATGTTCCGCGAGATGCCGGACTTCATCCGTCGCTATTATGAATCCGATCGTCCCATCGAGCTAAGGCCGGTCGAACTCGGCCGCTATTTCGGCCAGAAGATCGACGACGGCCGCATCCATGTCTGGATCCGCACCGCCTCGAAACTGTCCGACGATCCGGCGCAGCATATGTGCGCGCTGGCCTATGCGTCGGATTTCTCGCTGCTCGATGCTGCGATGGCGCGCTACGGCCGCACGCTGTTCGACCACCGCATGATGCCGGCGAGCCTCGATCACGCGATGTGGTTCCACCGGCCGTTCCGCGCCGACGAATGGTTGTTGTACGCCCAGGACTCGCCGAGCGCGCAAGGCGGCCGCGGGCTGACCCGGGGGCTGATCTTCAAGCAGGACGGCACGCTGGTCGCTTCCGTCGCGCAGGAAGGCTCGCTGCGCGAACGGAAGTAGACGCTTTTCGGTTACGCGGCGTGGCCGGCGGACCAATTGCGTTTTGGTCAATTATTCGGGTTCTGTTGCCGAAGAGCCTCGCGAAAACATCGGGCTATCAGCCAGAAATGGGCCCTGGTCACCGTTTTTCGGTTGGAGCGCCGGGCTTTTTGTGCCATTCGAAAAAAGTGCAAGAGTTGCGAATGCCGGATACGCGGCTGCACAAAACCGGGCATGATCGCCGTTCCGCAAATCCAGGAAACGAAGGCCTGACCATGAAGCTCGTCGTCGCCATTATCAAACCCTTCAAGCTTGACGAGGTGCGCCAGGCGCTCACCGAGATCGGGGTCAGCGGCATGACCGTGACCGAAGTCAAGGGTTACGGGCGCCAGAAGGGTCACACCGAGGTTTATCGCGGCGCCGAATATGTCGTGAACTTCCTGCCCAAGCTGCGCATCGAAATCGCGGTCGCCTCGAACATTGCCGACAAGGCGGTCGAAGTGATCACCGCCAGCGCTCGCACCGGGCAGATCGGCGACGGCAAGATTTTCGTAACACCGATCGAACGCGCGTTGCGGATCCGGACCGGCGAAACCGACAGCGACGCGCTCTAGGTCAGATGGGCTAGATCCAATTCAGCAATTTCCATCGCATCCGGCAACGACGCCCGGCAATGCGATCGACAGGTTACAACGGGCTGGGGAAATATGATGGGGGCACATTGGCGTCGCGCGGCGAAGCTGGCCGCCCCGATCGGACTTGTGACGGCTTCCGCGACGCCGGCTTTTGCACAGGCGCAAACCATCAGCACCGCCGATACCGCCTGGATGATCGTGGCGACCGCACTGGTCCTGATGATGACGGTTCCGGGACTGGCGCTGTTCTACGCCGGCATGGTGCGCAAGAAAAACGTGCTGGCGACGATGGCGCAAAGCCTGGCGGCAGTGGCCGTCATCTCGATCCTGTGGGCGGCGTTCGGCTACTCGCTGGTGTTTGTCGGCGATGGCCCATGGCTTGGAAGGCTCGATCGCCTGTTTCTGGCGGGCATGACCATGGACAGCGTCAATCCTGCCGCCAAGACGATCCCGGAAGCGCTGTTCATGCTGTACCAGATGACGTTTGCGATCATCACCGTGGCGCTGGTCGCAGGCTCGGTCGCTGACCGCATGCGGTTCTCTGCCTATCTGGCGTTTTCGATCGGCTGGTTCCTGTTCGTCTATATTCCGCTCGCGCACTGGGTCTGGGGCGGCGGTTTTCTCGGTGCCGCCGGCGTGCTGGATTTCGCCGGCGGCCTCGTGGTGCATCTGTCGGCAGGCACGGGCGGTCTGGTGGCGGCACAGGTGCTGGGACGCCGCCACGGCTATGGCAGCGAGAATTTGTCGCCGTTCGATCTGTCGCTGGCGGTGGTCGGCACCGGATTGTTGTGGGTCGGCTGGTTCGGCTTCAACGGCGGTTCGGCGCTGGCGGCGAATTCGCGCGCGGTCATGGCGATCATCGCGACTCACCTCGCGGCCTGCGCCGGCGCGCTGACCTGGGGCGGCCTGGAATGGGCGATGCGGCGCAAGCCATCGGTGCTCGGCATGATCTCCGGCGCCGTCGCCGGGCTTGGCACGATTACGCCGGCCTCCGGCTTTGTGGCTCCCTGGGCCGGCGTCGTGATTGGCGTGATCGCGGGCATGGTGTGCTTCTGGGCCTGCACCTGGCTCAAACACCGCTTCCGATATGATGATTCGCTCGACGTGTTCGGCGTTCATGGCGTTGGCGGGCTGATCGGCACGCTGCTGACCGGCGTGTTCGCCTCCGCCGCGATTAGCGGGACTTCCGGCCTGATCGAGGGCAATCCCCATCAGCTCCTGCTGCAACTCTATGGCGTCGCCGTCACCCTGGGCTGGTCGGCCGGCCTGACCTACGTTCTGCTCAGGCTGGTCAGCGTGTTCGTGCCGCTGAGGGTATCCCGCGAGCACGAGCTGGTCGGCCTCGATATTTCGCAACATGGCGAAGCGCTGCAGTAGATCGCCTGCCGAGCGCGCTGTTTCTGCCTTCTCTATGCGCATTATTTCGTCATAGCCCTGCCATGCCTACGGTTTGAGCAGAGATGGCTAGGGTTTAGGCGCGGCTGAACAACACAGGGGCGGCCGTTTTCGCCAGAGGTCGAAAACACCTGTGTTCCTAGTCTGTTAGAGGCTGCATTCGATCTGGCACGGCATTTGATTCCATGGATCCCGGCCGTGCCCGCGCGGCAAACTCTTCGCGTGGGTGAATCT
>JAGXAF010000190.1 GCA_018971675.1 Bradyrhizobium sp. | reverse complement strand
CGCGCTGGACGCTGACAAAGAACACCGGGACCATCAACAGCGCCAGGATCACGACCGCAATCATGCCGCCCATCACGCCGGTGCCCAGCGCCTGCTGGCTGGCGCCGCCGGCGCCGTGCGCGACCACCATCGGCAGCACGCCGCAGACGAACGCGACGCCGGTCATCAGGATCGGGCGGAAACGCAATTTGCAGGCCTCGATCGTCGCCTCGACCAGCGGCTTGCCCTGCGCGCGCAGATCCTTGGCGAATTCGATGATCAGGATGGCATCCTTGGCCGAAAGCCCGATGATGGTGATCAAGCCCACCGTGAAGTAGACGTCGTTGGGCAGGCCGCGCAGCATCGCGGCAACCACTGCGCCGAGAATGCCGAGCGGCACCGTCAGCAGCACGGCGAGCGGAATCGTCCAGCTTTCGTACAGCGCGGCCAAACACAGGAACACCACCAGCGCCGACAGGCCGAGCAGCAACGGTGCCTGCGATCCCGACAGCTTTTCCTGCAGCGATTGACCGGTCCAGTCGTAGCCGAAGCCACGCGGCAGTTTGCCGGCCAGGCGCTCCATCTCGGCGATGGCGTCGCCGGTGGTATAGCCGGGCCTGGCTTCGCCGCTGATCCGCACCGCCGGATAGTAGTTGAAGCCCGCGATCTGCGTCGGGCCCTTCGACCATTCGACCGAGGCAAAGGAGGAGAATGGCACCAATTGCCCGCGGCTGTTCTTGACGTTGTAGTTGAGTATCTCGTTGGCGTTCATGCGGCTGCCGCGATCGGCCTGCACGATCACGCGCTGCATCCGGCCCCGATTGGGGAAGTCGTTGACATAGTTGGAGCCGAGATTGGTCGAGATCGTGTTGTTGATGTCCTCGAAGGTGACCCCGAACGCGCCGGCCTTTTCGCGATCTATCATCAGATTGACCTGCGGCCCCGGCGGCAGGCCCTCGATATAGACATTTTGCAGGATGTTGCCGGCGTTGGCTTCGCCGACCAGCCGCTCGGCCGCGGCGTTCAAGGCGGCAAGACCTTTCTGGCCGCGATCCTGAAGCCTGAAACTGAAACCGGAGGAGTTGCCGAGATTGTCGATCGGCGGCGGCTGCAGCGCCGATATTTTGGCATCGCGGACCGAAGCGAGATCCTTGTTGATGTCAGCGACGATCGCTTCCGCGGAGTCTTTTTTCGAACGCTCCGACCAGTCCTTCAGCGAGATGAAGGCTTGTGCCGTGTTCATGCCCTGGCCGGCAAAGCTGAAGCCGGTCAGGAAGGTGACGTTGTCAACGCCGGGACGCTGCGCCAGATATTTTTCAACGCGTTCGACCACCGCCTCGGTGCGGGCATAGGACGATTCCGAGGGCGTCTGCACGTCGGTGGTGATGAAGCCCTGATCGTCGACCGGCAGGAAGCCGCCGGGCAGACGCACGAACGCGAAGCCCAGTCCGATCGCCAGCACCGCATAGATCAGCATCAGGCGGCCGGCGCGCTTGAGCGACCATCCGACCACGCCGGCATAGCGGCCCTTGATCGCATCGAGGCCGCGATTGAAACGGCCGAACAGGCCCTTGTGGGCGTGTCCGTGACCCGCGGTCACCGGCTTGAGCAGCGTCGCGCACAGCGCCGGAGTCAGCGACATCGCCAGCAACGCGGAGAACGCGATCGCCGCTACCATCGTGACCGAGAATTGCCGATAGATGATGCCGACCGAACCCGGAAAGAACGCCATCGGCACGAACACCGCGATCAGCACCAGCGTGATGCCGATGATTGCGCCGGTGATCTGCGACATTGCCTTTCGGGTCGCTTCCCTCGGCGGCAGGCCATCCTCGGCCATGATGCGTTCGACGTTCTCCACCACGACGATGGCATCATCGACGAGGATGCCTACCGCGAGCACCATGCCGAACATGGTCAGCATGTTGATCGAGAAGCCCGCCAGCAACAGGATCGCGCTGGTACCGAGCAGCGCCACGGGCACGACGATGGTCGGAATGATGGTGTAGCGGATGTTTTGCAGAAACAGGAACATCACGATGAACACCAGCACCACGGCCTCGACCAGGGTCGACAGCACTTTCTCGATCGAAGCCTTGACCACCGGTGTGATGTTGTAGGGAATGTCGTAGGCGATATTGGCCGGAAAGAACTTCGACAGTTCCTTCATCTTGGCTTCCACCGCGCTGGCGGTGGCGAGCGCATTGCCTGTCGGCGACAGCAGCACGGACAGGCCCGCCGTCGGCTGGCCGTTGAGCCGCGTGTTGAGCTGATAGCTGAGACCGCCTACCTCGATCCGCGCGACGTCGCGCAGCCGCACCGTCGAACCGTCGGAATTGGCGCGCAGGGTGATCGCGCCGAATTCATCGGGCGAGCTGAGCTGGCCCTTCACCAGCACCAGCGCGGAAATCTTCTGGTCCGGCGTACTCGGCTCGGCGCCGATGCTCCCCGAGGCCACCTGCGCGTTCTGGGCAGTGATCGCCCTGGTGACGTCGTCGGCGGTAAGGCCGTAACCGACCAGCTTGTCCGGGTCGGTCCAGATTCGCAGACTCCGCTCGGTCGAATACAGCGTGGCCCGGCCGACGCCGGGAATGCGGCGGATTTCGCCGAGCACGTTGCGGATCATGAAATCGCCGAGCCCGATCTCGTCGAGGCTGTGATCGGTCGAACGCAGCGTGATGATCTGCAATACCGCGCTGGAGGCTTCCTCGACCAGGATGCCCTGCTGGATCACCGCGCGAGGAAGCCGCGCCTCGACGCGCTTGAGGCGGTTCTGCACCTCGACCGACGCCGCGCCGGTCTCCGTGCCAGGCACGAAATTGGCGGTGATTTCGACCTGCCCCAGCGAGTCGCTGGTCGACTCGAAATTCAGGATGCCGGACGCGCCGTTGAGTTCTTCTTCGATCAGCCGGGTGACGCTGTTGTAGAGATCCTCCGGCGATGCGCCGGGATAGTTGGTCGAGATCGAAATCGAGGGCGGCGCGATGATCGGGTATTGCGCCACCGGCAACAGCGGGATCGAGATCGCGCCGATCAAGCAGATGAACAGCGCTACCACCCAGGCGAAGATCGGCCTGTCGATGAAGAAACTCGGCATGACGCGTTACCGCTGCGCCTGTGCGGTTGAAGTCGTGTCTGTGACGCCAGCCGCCATGTCCGCGACCCAAATGTGCGGCACGACCGCATCGCCGGCGACGAATTTCTGGAAGCCCTCGACCACGACCTTGTCACCGGCCTTGAGGCCGTCGGTGACGAACCATTGGCCGCCCTGCAACGAGCCGACGCGGACCGACTGGATCGCCACACGATTATCGGCCTTGACCACGAACACCTCGCTGCTGCCGCCGCCATTGCGCTGGATCGCCTGCTGCGGCACCGCGATCGCATCGCTGTCGATGCCTTGTTCGATTTGCACGCGGACATACTGGCCCGGCAGCAATTCGCGCTTCGGATTCGGGAATTCGCCGCGCAATGTCACCTGCCCGGTATGGACATCGACCTTGGCCTCGGAAAACAGCAGGCGTCCCGGCAGCGGATAGACCGAGCCATCGTCGAGCACCAGCCGCACCTTCAAGGCGTCGGCCGGAATCTGGTCGAGATCGCCGGCTTCATAGGCCCGGCGCAATTGATTGAGTTCGGTGACCGACTGGGTGAAGTCAGCATAGATCGGATCCAGTTGCTGGATGGTCGCGAGTCCGGCGGCCTCGTTCTGCACCACCAGCGCGCCCTCACTGACCAAAGCGGCGCCGACCACGCCGTCGATCGGCGCGCGGATCGTCGCGTATTCGAGATTGAGCCTGGCGCGCGCGACGTCGGCCTTGCGGCCCTCGACGTCGGCTTCGGCCTGGCGCTGCGAAGCAACCGCCTTTTCATTCTCGACCTCCGGCGCAGCCTTCTGGCCCGTCAGCGTAGCGATCCGGCGGGCGTATTGTGACGCCTGCTCGAGCACGGCTTTCGCTTTCGCCAGCGCCGCTTCGTTGGACTGCACCTCGACTTCGAACGGCCGCGGATCGATCTCGTACAGGGGATCGCCGGCCTTCACTTCGCTGCCCTGGTTGAACAGGCGCTTGACGACAATGCCGGACACGCGTGGGCGCACATCGGAGACGCGCGTCGGCGAAATCCGTCCCGGCAGTTCACGCACCAGCGCGCGCGCCTGCGGGTTGACGGTGACGATGCTGACGTCGGGAGCGGCAGCTTTCGTCGCGGCGGTGGCGGATTGGGGTTCGTCGCAGCCCGTGAGTAGCGGGGCCAAGGCGGCAATAACGAACGCGATGCAGGCCGACCTGTGGAACGGCTGCGCGGGAGGTCTCGATTTCAAAACAGGGCCCCAAGTTTAGCTATCAAGTTTGGATAGCAAGTTTGGATGGACAGCGAACGATGGATTCGCCCGAGCGACAGCAGCGCTCTTGGGGGCAGGATATGAGGACGGCGTTGTTGCGGCGCAACGCATGCAGCGGCGGCCCAATGTCGCATACGTTGCTATCGTCCTGACTGAAAACAGCTTTTATCGGCGAGGTAAATTGTCGCGGCGATTTCTGCCACGTTGGACCGTCGCAGGTGGCGGACCCCGAAATTGTTTTCGTTCACGTCACCGCCCATTGGCGCAAGATTGTGAACCGGAACGAACTGGCTCCAGAACTTGGCTCCACCGGTGATGTCGCCGTCCGCGCAGCGGATGATTCGCCAGCCCGAATGCCGGTACGTTGCTGCACCAGCGAGGCACCGATCGACAGGGCGACCGCAATCGCGACAAGCGCCTCGAAACAGGAATGCTCACCCAAAATGCCGGCTGGACGCCGGCGACAACAAAGCCTTATGAAATGGGCTCGTGAAATGGGCCCGATACCCGGCCCGATTTCACCCTGAATTTCCCTGTTCCTGCCACGAAGCCGGTGCAACTGGCTTTTTTCCCGGTTCCACTGTGCCATATTGGCGCCCGTCAGCCCTTCCCTCCCAACAGGGTAACCACCGTCAATGCCTTCAGGCGCCTCCTCCGGCTCGGCAATGGAGATCGAACTCACCAAGCTGTCCTCGCCACGGATTTTCCTGGTGCGGATGTTGGTGTTCCTGATGCTGTGTTCGTTGGTCGCCGTGGTGCTGTACAAGCAGATCGTGCTGGCGTTCTTCGCCAATCCCGGCCTCAATGCGCTGATCGGGCTGGTGCTCCTGATCGGCACCCTGCTGGCGTTCCGCCAAGTGATCCGGCTCTATCCGGAAGTCGCCTGGGTCAACAATTTCCGCATCGCCGATCCCGGCCTGGCGATTGACCGGCGCCCGACGCTGCTGGCGCCGATGGCGGCGATCCTCGGCGGCGAACGCTCGGGGCGGATGACGATCTCGCAGCAGACCATGCGGCACCTGCTCGACTCCATTGCGACCCGGCTGGACGAAGCGCGCGATATTTCCCGCTACATGACCGGCCTGTTGGTGTTTCTCGGCCTGCTCGGCACCTTCTGGGGCCTGATCGAGACGGTCGGCTCGGTCGGCAAGGTGATCGACGGTCTCAAGGTCGGCGGCGACGCCGGCGCGCTGTTCGACACTCTTAAAGAGGGTCTTGCTGCGCCGCTCGGCGGCATGGGCATTTCGTTTTCATCCTCGCTGTTCGGCCTTGCCGGATCGCTGATCCTCGGTTTTCTCGACCTGCAATCGAGCCAGGCCCAGAACCGGTTCTATACCGACCTTGAGGACTGGCTCGCTTCCACCGTGCGCGAATATTCCGGCGAGACCCCGCCAGGCGCGGGCGGCGACCTGCAGAACGCGATCGAGCGGTTGCGCTCAGCCATGGAGGAAGGCGGCAACAATCGCGGCACCACCGCGGCCATGGCCAACCTCGCCGAAGCCATCCAGGGCCTGGTCGCGCATATGCGCACCGAACAGCAGATGATCCGCGAATGGGCCGACGGCCAGGGCGAACAGAACCGCGACATCAAGAAACTGCTCGAGCGCATCGCGCGCCAGCCGGAGGAGAATTGAAACAGGTAAAGGTCACTTGAAAGAGGTAAAGGTCACGATGTCGAAGCCGTTTGTTGCTCGTCGCTGGCCTGACACCTAGGAAACGGGTCAATCCAGAGAAGAGAAGACGACATGGCACTTGCGCGTACACGTCGCGGCGAATCCGGCTTCAACTACTGGCCGGGTTTCGTCGATGCGCTGTCGACGCTGGTGCTCTCGATCGTGTTTCTGCTGTCGGTGTTCCTGGTGGTGCAATTCTTCCTGTCGCAGGAGGTCACCGGAAAGGACAAGGCGTTGGAACAGCTCAACGCCAAGATCGCCCAGCTCAACGACCTGCTGTCGCTGGAAAAGCTAGGCAAGACCGCGCTCGACGACCAGATCACGCGGCTCAAGGCGGGATTGGCTGCCGCCGAATCCGAGCGCGATCGGGCCAAAGGCCTGTATGAGGGTTTGGCCAGCGCCAGCGATGCAGCCGGCCGCACCACCGAACTCAACAAGGCGCTGGATTCCGAGAAGGAAGTCTCCGCCCGCGCGCTGACGCAGATCGAGGTCTTGAACCAGCAGATCAGCGCGCTGCGCCGTCAGTTGGCCGCGCTCGAGGAAGCGCTCGACGCCTCGGAGAAACGCGACCAGCAATCGCAGGCGCGGATCTCCGATCTCGGCCAGCGGCTCAATGTCGCGCTGGCGCAGCGGGTGCAGGAATTGTCGCGCTATCGTTCCGAATTCTTCGGCCGGCTGCGCACCATCCTCGGCAACCGGCCGGATATCCGCATCGTCGGCGACCGCTTCGTGTTCCAGTCCGAAGTGTT
>JAGXAF010000012.1 GCA_018971675.1 Bradyrhizobium sp. | reverse complement strand
GCCTCCCGCGTCGACTACCAGACCCACCCGTCCCAGTACCGCCACTGGAAGCTGAAGTTCGAAGGCCCGGTGGCGACGCTGGCGGCCGACTTCGACGAGAACGCCGGCCTGCGCCCCGGCTACAAGCTCAAGCTCAACAGCTACGACCTGGGCGTCGACATCGAGCTCAACGACGCCATCAACCGCATCCGCTTCGAGCACCCCGAGGTGCGCACCGTCGTCGTCACGAGTGCCAAGGACAAGGTGTTCTGCTCGGGCGCCAACATCTTCATGCTCGGCGTCAGCAGCCATGCCTGGAAGGTCAACTTCTGCAAGTTCACGAACGAGACCCGCAACGGCTTCGAGGACTCGTCGAAGCACAGCGGCCTGAAGTTCCTCGCCGCCGTCAACGGCGCCTGCGCCGGCGGCGGCTACGAGCTGGCCCTGGCCTGCGACGAGATCATCCTCATCGACGACCGCAGCAGTGCCGTCAGCCTGCCCGAGGTGCCGCTGCTGGGCGTGTTGCCGGGCACCGGCGGCCTGACCCGCGTCACCGACAAGCGCCATGTGCGCCACGACCTGGCCGACATCTTCTGCACCACGAGCGAAGGCGTGCGCGGCCAGAAGGCCAAGGACTGGCGCCTCGTCGACGCCATCGCCAAGCCGGCGGTCTTCGCCGCCAAGGTGCAGGAGCGCGCCCTCGAGCTCGCCCGCGGCAGCGACCGCCCGGCCGACGGCCGCGGCGTCGCGCTCACCCCGCTGGCCCGCACCATCGAGGCCGACGCGCTGCGCTACTCGCATGTCACGGTCGAGATCGACCGCGCACGCCGCGTCGCCACCTGGACCGTGCAGGCGCCGACCGCTGCGCTGCCGCAGGACATCGCCGGCATCGAGGCGGCAGGCGCCGCCTGGTACCCGCTGGTGCTGGCGCGCGAGCTCGAGGACGCGATCCTGTCGATGCGCACCAACGAGCTCGAGATCGGCACCTGGCTCATCAAGACCGAGGGCGATGCCGCCGCCGTGCTGGCGATGGACGCCTCGCTGCTGGCGCACAAGGATCATTGGCTGGTGCGCGAGACGACCGGCCTGCTGCGCCGCACCTTCAGCCGCCTGGACCTGTCGTCGCGCAGCCTGTTCGCGCTCATCGAGGCGGGCTCCTGCTTCGCCGGCAGCTTCCTGGAGCTCGCGCTGGCCTGCGATCGCAGCTACCACCTCGCGCTGCCCAGCGACGAGCAGCGCACGCCGAAGATCACGGTGGCGGAGACGAATTTCGGCCTCTTCCCGATGGTCACCGGTCAGAGCCGACTGCAGCGCCGCTACTACGACGAGCAGCCGGCGCTCGAAGCCGTGCGCAAGCGCGTCGGCATGGCGCTCGACGCCGACGCGGCCTTCGCTCTCGGTCTCGTGACGAGCAATCCCGACGACATCGACTGGGCCGACGAGACGCGCATCGCGATCGAGGAGCGCGTCTCGATGAGCCCCGACGCCCTCACCGGCATGGAAGCCAATCTGCGCTTCAACGGCCCCGAGAACATGTTCACGCGCGTCTTCGGCCGCCTCACCGCCTGGCAGAACTGGATCTTCCAGCGCCCGAACGCCGTCGGCGAAAAGGGGGCCTTGAAGGTCTACGGAAAAGGCGAGAAATCGGCCTTCGACTGGAATCGCGTCTAAGCAAACACCTCCTGGAGCACAGCCCAATGAGCACGATCGACTACAGCGACAAGATCCCCAACAACGTCAACCTGAGCGAGGACCGCACGCTGCAGCGCGCGCTCGAGCAGTGGCAGCCGAACTACCTGAGCTGGTGGGACGACATGGGCCCCGACGGCAGCCAGAACTTCGACGTCTACCTGCGCACCGCGATCAGCGTCGACCCGCAGGGCTGGGCGCAGTTCGGCCACGTGAAGATGCCGGACTACCGCTGGGGCATCTTCCTGAATCCGGCCGAGAAGGACCGCAAGATCCATTTCGGCGACCACAAGGGCCAGGATGCCTGGCAGGACGTGCCCGGCGAATACCGCGCCAACCTGCGCCGGATCATCGTCACGCAGGGCGACACCGAGCCGGCCTCGGTCGAGCAGCAGCGCCACCTCGGCCTCACCTGCCCGAGCCAGTACGACCTGCGCAATCTCTTCCAGGTCAACGTCGAGGAAGGCCGGCATCTGTGGGCCATGGTCTACCTGCTGCACAAGTACTTCGGCCGCGACGGCCGCGAGGAAGGCGAGGCGCTGCTCGAACGCCGCAGCGGCCAGCAGGACAACCCGCGCATCCTGCAGGCCTTCAATGAAGAGACACCCGACTGGCTGAGCTTCTTCATGTTCACCTATTTCACCGACCGCGACGGCAAGTTCCAGCTCTGCGCCTTGGCCGAGAGCAGCTTCGACCCGCTCGCACGCACGACCAAGTTCATGCTCACCGAGGAAGCGCACCACATGTTCGTCGGCGAATCGGGCGTGAGCCGCGTCATCCAGCGCACCTGCGCGGCGATGAACGAGCTCAAGACCGACGATCCGGCCAAGCTGCGCGCCGCCGGCGTCATCGACCTGCCGACGATCCAGCGCTACCTGAACTTCCATTTCAGCGTCACGATCGACCTCTTCGGCGCCGACGAGTCGAGCAACGCGGCGACCTTCTATTCGACCGGCCTGAAGGGCCGCTACGAGGAAGGCAAACGCAACGATGACCATCTGCTCAAGGGCCAGACCTACCGCGTGCTCCAGCTCGTCGGCGGCCAGCTCGTCGAGCGCGAGGTGCCGATGCTCAACGCCCTCAACGAGGTGCTGCGCGACGACTACATCAAGGACAGCATCGCCGGCGTCGAGCGCTGGAACAAGGTCATCGAGAAGGCCGGCATCCCCGTGCGGCTGAAGACGCCGCACAAGGCCTTCCACCGCAACATCGGCGCGCTCTCGGGCGCCAAGGTCTCGCCCGAGGGCCGCGTCCTCGGCGAGGCCGAATGGCAGGCCAACGTCGACCAGTGGCTGCCCTCGGCGACCGACCGCGCCTTCGTCCAGGGCCTCATGGGCCGCGTCGTCGAGCCGGGCAAGTTCGCCAACTGGATCGCGCCGCCGGTGATGGGCATCAACCGCCAGCCGGTCGATTTCGAATACGTGCGCTTCGCCTGAAGGCCATGGACGCAAGCGTCGCTTCGGAGCTCATCCGGCAGCATTTGATCGACCCCGAGATCTGCATCCGCTGCAACACCTGCGAGACGATGTGCCCGACGGGCGCGATCACGCACGACGCGCGCAATTACGTCGTCGATGCGGCGAAATGCAATTGGTGCAACGACTGCATTTCGCCCTGCCCCACCGGCAGCATCGACAACTACCGCCGCATGCCGCGCCGGCAGGCCTACAGCGTCGAGGCCCAGCTGCTGTGGGACATGCTGCCGGCCGAGCTGACGCCGACGCAGCTGGCCGAGGCCGGCGCCGTGGCCGACGTCGAGTCGGCGCCGGTGGCGGCGCCGGCGGTCGCGACCGACCCGGCCGGGCAGGCCGGATTCGACAGCGGGCGCTACAACGCGAAGCTGCCACCCTGGTCGGCGGCGCATGCCTACACCAACCTCTACGGCCCCAGGGCAGCCGAGAAGTCGATCACCGCGACCGTGGTCGGCAATGTCCGGGTGACCGAGGTCGGGCATGAGTACGACACCCACCACCTCGTGCTCGACTTCGGCGCGATGCCGTTCCCGGTGCTCGAGGGCCAGTCGATCGGCATCGTCCCGCCCGGCGCCGATGCCGCGGGCCGGCCGCACCATGCGCGCCAGTATTCGATCGCCAGCCCGCGCAACGGCGAGCGCCCGGGCTACAACAATGTCTCGCTGACGATCAAGCGCGTGCTCGAGGACCACCAGGGCCGCCCCGTGCGCGGCGTCGCCAGCAACTACCTGTGCGACCTGAAGGTGGGCGAGAAGGTGCAGGTGATCGGGCCCTTCGGCACCAGCTTCCTGATGCCCAACCACCCGAAGAGCCATATCGTGATGATCTGCACCGGCACCGGCAGCGCGCCGATGCGCGCGATGACCGAATGGCGGCGCCGGCTGCGCGCCTCGGGCAAGTTCGAGGGCGGCAAGCTGCTGCTGTTCTTCGGCGCCCGCACGCAGCAGGAACTGCCGTATTTCGGTCCGCTGCAGAACCTGCCCAGGGACTTCATCGACATCCATTTCGCCTTCAGCCGCACGCCCGGCCAGCCCAGGCGCTACGTGCAGGACCTGATGCGCGAGCGCAGCGCCGACCTCGCACCGCTGCTGACCGATCCGCACGCCTATTTCTATGTCTGCGGCCTCAAGGCGATGGAAGAAGGCGTCGTGCTCACGCTGCGCGAGATCGCCGAAGCCGCGGGACTGAACTGGGACCTCGTCGGTGCCGCGCTCAAGCGCGCGGGACGACTGCATCTCGAGACTTATTGATGAAGACGCTCAAACTGTCGCAGCGCGCCCCCGGGGTGACGCAGGTCACGATGGCCAGGCCCGCGGTATTCAATGCCTTCGACGAAGCGATGATCGCCGAGCTCGACGAGGCCTTCGAAGCGCTCGAGGGCGATGCCTCGGTGCGCGTCATCGTGCTGGCCGGCGAGGGCCGGCATTTCAGCGCCGGCGCCGACCTGCAATGGATGCAGCGCGCCAGCCAGGCGACGCTGGAATGGAATGTCGCCGATGCGCGCCGCTTCGCCGCCATGCTGGCGCGCATCGACCGCTGCGCCAAGCCCACCGTGGCGCGCGTGCAGGGCGCGGCGCTGGGCGGCGGCGTGGGACTGACCTGCGCCTGCGACATCGCGGTCGCTGCCGACAACGCCAGCTTTGCGGTCAGCGAAGCGAAGTTCGGCATCCTGCCCGCGGTCATCGGACCCTATGTGACGAATGCCGTGGGCAAGCGGCAGGCACGCCGACTGGCGCTGACGACCGAGCGCATCGGCGCCGCCGAAGCGCTGGCAATGGGGCTCGTGCATCAGGTGGCTGCCGCCGACCAGCTCGACGCCGCCGTCGATGCCCGTGTCGCCGAACTGCTGGCCGGCGGACCGAACGCGCAGCGCGAGATCAAGGCGCTGTTCGCTGCGCTCGAGGTCGGCGCGAACGCACCGGAGGTGATCGAACTGACGGCGCAGACCATCGCCCGCGTACGCGGCACGGCCGAGGCCCGCGAGGGATTCGATGCCTTCCTCGACAAGCGCCCCGCCGCCTGGATACCGCGATGACAGCGACGAATCAAACCACCGTCCTCGTCATCGGCGCCGGCATCATGGGCGCCGGCATCGCCCAGGTCGCCGCGCAGGCCGGTCATCCGGTGTTTCTCTTTGACCTGCGCGAGGGCGCGGCGGGCGATGCCAAACGCAAGCTCGGTGCGACGCTGGACGGTCTGGTCGCCAAGGGCAAGCTCGCGGCCGAGACCGTCGCGGCGACACTCGCGAACATCGAGCCGATAGCCAGGCTCGACGCCGCGGCGGCGGCGGGCGTCGTCGTCGAAGCCATCGTCGAGAACCTCGACGCCAAGCGCAGCCTGTTCCGCGCGCTGGAAAGCCTGCTGTCTGCCGACGCGATCCTCTGCACCAACACGAGTTCGATCAGCGTGACGGCCATCGCCAATGGACTCGAGCATCCGGGGCGCGTCGTCGGCATGCATTTCTTCAATCCGGTGCCGCTGATGAAACTCGTCGAGGTCGTGCACGGACTGCTGACCGCGCCGGATGTCGCCGACCGCGCATTCGAGCTCGCCCGGTCATGGGGCAAGGTGCCGGTGCATGCCAGGAGCACGCCCGGATTCATCGTCAATCGCATTGCGCGGCCCTATTACGCCGAGGCGCTGGCGCTGTTGCAGGAACAGGCGACGACGCCGCAGGTGCTCGACGCCTGCCTGCGCGCGGCGGGGTTCCGCATGGGGCCTTGCGAGCTGATGGACCTGATCGGCCATGACACCAATTTCGCCGTCACGCGTTCGGTGTTCGAGGCGAATTTCGGCGACAAGCGCTACGTGCCGTCGCTGATCCAGCGCGAGATGGTCGACGGCGGCCTGCTCGGGCGCAAGAGCGGCCGCGGCTTCTATGGCTACCCCGAGGGCACACCGCCGCTGCCGCCGTCCGCATGCGGCCCGGTGCCGACAGCGCGCAACGTCACGGTCCATGGCGCGGGGCCCGTCGCCCAGGCGCTCGTGTCGGCTGCATCGCGCATCCTCGAATCCCAGGGCGGGCTTGCGCAACTTGCGCCGGACAGCCCTTGGATCGGCATCGAGGTCGACGGCGCGCGCCTGATGCTGAGCGACGGAACGCCGGCGCATGAGGTGGCCAGGCGCGGCGGCTTGAGCGATGTCGTGGTGTTCGATCTGCCGCTGTGCCGGCCCGTGGCCGCGGCAACGCCGCTGGCCTACAGCGTCCATGCCGGAACCAGCGCATCCTGGCAGGCCGCGGCCGCATCGTGGCTGCAGGCCTTGGGGTACGCGCCGCAACGCATGCAGGACGCGCCGGGGCTCATCGTCGCCCGCACGGTGGCGATGCTGATCAACGAGGCCGCCGACGCCGTGCAGCAAGGCGTCTGCACGCCCGAGGGCGCCGACGCGGCGATGAAGCTGGGCGTCAACTATCCGGCGGGGCCTTTCGAATGGCTGGCGCAATGGAGCGGCGCCGGCGTGATCGCGGTCGTCGAGGCCTTGGACGCGGCCTACCGCGGCGAGCGCTATCGCGTCAGTCCCTGGCTCAGGCGCAGGGCAGGTATCTGGGAGCATTCATTTGGCCACGCATGTCGCGACGACGAAATCCATTGAATTGAGCACCGGCCTGAGCGTCGCCATCGGCAGCGATGGCATTGCCGAAGTCATCTTCGGACCCGAGGGCGCGATGCCCTACACCGATGCCCGCGGCCATGCCGAACTCGCGACGATCTGGCCGCGACTGCAGGCCGAAGCGGGCGTGCGCGTGATCCTGGTGCGCAGCGTGGGCAAGGGCTTCTGCGCCGGCGGCACGCCTGAAGTCGTCGAGGAGATGCTGGGCAGCGAAGCCGCCCGGCTGCGCGTGATGCGCGAGGGCCGGGCCATCGTGCAGGGCATGATCGATTGCGATCTGCCCATCGTCAGTGCGATCAATGGCGCCGCCGTCGGCGCCGGAGCGGCGGTCGCGCTGCTCGCCGACGTCTCGGTCGCCGGCCATCGAGCCCGGATCATCGACGGGCACACGAAGATGGGCGTGGCGGCGGGCGACCACGCGGCGGTCGTCTGGCCGCTGTTGTGCGGCATGGCCAAGGCCAAGTACCACCTGCTGATGTGCAACGCCATCGACGGTGTCGAGGCCGAGCGCATCGGGCTCGTGAGCCTGGCCGTGCCCGATGACGAGCTGCAGGCCAAGGCGCGCGAGATCGCGCTCCATCTGGCCCAGGGCAGCGCGACCGCGCTGGCGTTCACGAAGCGCTCGTTGAACCACTGGCTGCGCGCGGCCTGGCCGGCGTTCGAGCATTCGCTGGCGCTGGAGATCATCGGATTCGGCGGCGCCGACGCCCGCGCAGGGTACGCCGCGCTGAGCCAGCGACGCGCGCCGCGCTTCGATGCGGCTGTTTGATCAAGCGGGATCCCGGGAGAAGAATCGACCATGAAGCAAGCCTATGTCTGCGATGCGATCCGCACGCCTTTCGGCCGCTACGGCGGCGCTCTGAGCAGCGTCCGAGCCGACGACCTCGGCGCGATTCCGCTCCAGGCGCTGATGGCCCGCAACCCCGGTGTGGACTGGGGGCAGGTAGGCGACGTGATCTTCGGCTGCGCCAACCAGGCCGGCGAAGACAATCGCAACGTCGCCCGCATGAGTTCGCTGCTGGCGGGGCTGCCGGTGGAGGTGCCGGGCACGACCATCAACCGCCTCTGCGGCAGCGGCATGGACGCCGTCGGCACCGCGGCGCGGGCGATCAGGTCCGGTGAAGCGGGGCTGATGATCGCCGGCGGCGTCGAGAGCATGAGCCGCGCGCCCTTCGTGATGCCCAAGGCCGAAAGCGCCTACTCGCGATCGAACGCGATCCACGACACGACCATCGGCTGGCGCTTCGTCAATCGCCTGATGAAGGCGGCCCATGGCGTCGATTCGATGCCCGAGACGGCGGAGAACGTGGCGCTGGATTTCGGCATCGAGCGCTCGGCGCAGGACTGCATGGCGCTGGCCAGCCAGCTCAAGGCGCTGGCCGCGCAGCGCGCCGGCGTCTTCGATGCCGAGATCACGCCGGTCACGCTGCAGGCCAGGAAGGGCGATCCGATCACCGTCGCCAAGGACGAGCATCCGCGCGAGACCAGCCTGGAGGCGCTCGCCAAGCTCAAGGGCGTCGTGCGTCCGGACGGCAGCGTCACGGCCGGCAATTCGAGCGGCGTGAACGACGGCGCCTGTGCCTTGCTGCTGGCCGACGAGGCCAGCGCGTCCAGGCAGGGCCTGACGCCGCGCGCCCGCATCGTCGGCATGGCCGCTGCGGGCGTGCCGCCGCGCATCATGGGCATCGGGCCGGCGCCGGCCACGCGGCGCGTGCTGGCGCTGACCGGTCTCACGCTCGGGCAGATCGACGTCATCGAGCTCAACGAAGCCTTCGCCGCGCAAGGACTGGCCGTGCTGCGCGACCTGGGGTTGCAGGACGACGATCCGCGCGTGAACCCGAATGGCGGCGCGATCGCGTTGGGGCATCCGCTGGGTGCCAGCGGCGCGCGGCTCGTGACCACCGCCGTCAACCAGCTGCATCGCACGCAGGGCCGCTATGCGCTGTGCACGATGTGCATCGGCGTGGGCCAGGGCATCGCTGTGTTGCTCGAACGGGTCTGACCACCGCGCTCGAACGACGCAAGCTCGCCACAAAGTCCGGACTCGGGATCGGTGCCTGCACAACAACCGATCCCGCTGTCCCCGAGGGAATCAGAACGCCCGCCCGGCACCCGCCGAGCAGGGGCGAGGGCCGGAGGATGTTCTCGATCCATGTCCAAATTTCGGATATTTTGTGGACATCTATGAACTGACGCCCGATCGCGCCGGCCCTGGATGGGCCCGTTCGCCTCTGAGCGGCGACCGGCCATGGACGATCGAGTGGCATGAGGGCGGTCGGCCCGTGAACGGCGGTCCCGATCGCTGTCAACCGAGCGCTTCCAGCTTTCCGATCAGCCACTCGCGTACCGCCGGATCGCCCGTCAAGGCACCGGCGCGCCGGTAGGCCTGCGCCGCGGCCTCGCCGAACCCGGCCCAGGCCAGCAGGCGCGCGCGGGCGGCCCACCAGGGGGCATGGTCGGCGACGCGGCTCGCCTCGAGGGCGTCGAGCAGGCGCAGACCCGCTTGCGGGTCGTCGGCCGCGTGGGCGACGGCGATGGCATGGCCGATCGCCGCGCCCAGCGTCGGCGAAAGCGCCTGCAGGCCTTCGTAGAGCCGCTGCAGGTCGGCCCAGGGGACGGCATGGCTCCTCAGGCCTTCCATATGCGCGGCCTGGATTGCCGCTTCGAGCTGGTAGGGGCCGGGCCGACCGCGCGCGGCGGCCGCCGCCAGCAGGGCATCGGCCTGGGCCCACAGGTCGCCGTCCCACCGCTGGGTGTCCTGCTCGTCCAACGGAATGAAACCGCCCCGCGCATCGCGCTGCGCCGGCCGGCGTGCCTGCGCGTACGACAGCAGCGCGGTCAGCCCCAGCGCCTCGGGCTCGCCGGGCCGCAGCGAACTCGTCAATCGCGCGAGGTAGATCGCCTCGTCGGCCAATTGCCGTCCCGTCGCTTCCTCGGCATGGCCCCAGTGCAGCGTGTAGGCGGCGTAGATCGCCTCGAGCACGGCGTCCAGCCGCGCCGGCCAGTCGGCCGGCTCGGGTTCCTCGAAGCGGATGCCGGCCGTCTTGATCTTGCGCTTCGCCCGCACCAGCCGCTTGGTCATGGCCTCGGGCTTGACGAGGAAGGCGCTGGCGATGCTCGCCGCATCCAGGCCGAGGACGGTCTGCAGCATCAATGCGCTGCGCACCCCGGCATCGATCGCCGGATGCGCGCAGACGAGCATCAGCCGCAGGCGATGGTCCGGGATCGCCAGCGCCTCGGGTTGGGCGTCCTGCTCGCAAGGCCAGAGCACGGTGAGCGTCGGATCGTCGGCGAGGCGTTGGCGCCGCGCCGCGATCAGCAGGCGGCGGCGCGCCGTCGTCAGCAGCCAGGCGTCGGGCGCCGTGGGCACGCCGTCCAGGGGCCAGCGCGTCAGTGCCTGCGCGAAGGCCTCCGCCAGCGCGTCCTCGGCCGCGGCGATGTCGCGCCATTGCCAGGCCAGCCACGACAGCAGCCGGCCGTAGCTGTGACGCGCGGCGTCCGCCGCCGCGCGCGCCGCCGTCACCGCGGCGCCATCGTCATCACCGGCCAGACCTCGGTGCTGCCGACCGCCGAGCTGGGGCTGCGTTCGGCCCATTTGAGCGCTTCGTCGAGCGACGGCACCTCGACGACGACATAGCCGCCGAGCAGGTCCTTGGTTTCGGCGTAGGGCCCGTCCTGGACCTGGCGCCGGCCGTCGCGCACGCGCACGCTGGTGGCGCCGAAGGCGTCGAGGCGATTGCCGCCGCGCAGCACGCCCGCGGCCTGCATCGCGTCCATGTACTGGCGCCAGGCCTGCATCGGCGCGGCCCCCCGCACCGGGTCGGCATTGGTCTCGTAGACCTCGGCGGGCTGATGAAATGTCAGAACGAATTCCATGGCGATCTCCTGCACCGCAGCGGCGGCATCGAGGGCGGCACATTACCGCACCTCGATGCAGATGCGCGGGCCCGGCGGCAACGGACATCGGCGCCGCGCCCGCGCTGCGCCGCGGGCACCCAGGCGATCGTCCGCTGGGTCGGCCGGTCGCCAAGCGGCTGCCGGACCCGAAACCCGGATGGCGCGTGGCCGGCCGCTCGCCGAATTCGCGCGGGACTTGACATGCAAGTAAATAGTTGCCTATAGTTCATGCAACTGATCACTTGCATATGACGAGCGATGACCGACCCCGCAGACGATCCCGACCTGCTGTTCAAGGCGCTTGCCGATCCCAGTCGACGCCGGCTGCTGGATCTGTTGCACGCCCACGATGGCCGCACGCTGAGCGAACTGTGCGAGCACCTGGACATGACGCGGCAGGGCGTGACGCAGCACCTGGGCTTGCTCGAGGCAGCCAACCTCGTCGCGGTCGTCTGGCGTGGGCGCGAAAAGATGCATTTCCTCAATCCTGTGCCGCTGCAGGACCTCTACGAGCGCTGGATCGCGAAGTTCGAAAGGCCGCGCCTGAAGGCGCTCGACAAACTGAAACGACGACTGGAGAACCCTGATGACTAAGTCCGCTTTTGTCTACGTCACGTATATCCGCACGACGCCCGAAAAACTCTGGTCGGCATTGACCGACAAGGCGTTCATGCGGCAGTACTGGTTCGGCATGCATTGCGAAAGCGCATGGACGGCCGGGTCGCCCTGGAAGATGGTCCGCGCCGACGGCAGCGTCTGCGATGCCGGCGAGATCATCGAGTCCGAGCCGCCGCGGCGCCTCGTCATACGCTGGCAGCACCAGGACAATCCCGAGCTCAAGGCCGAGGGCGATTCGCTCTGCACGATGGAAATGGAATCTGCCGGAAGCGCCATGAAGCTCTCCATCACCCACACCATCGAACGCGAACCATCGAAGCTCATCCGGGCGGTCTCGGGCGGCTGGCCCATGATCATTTCCAACCTCAAGTCGATGCTGGAGACCGGCGCCGTCGCGCTCGAGGATCGCGCTGCGGCCGTCAAGCCCGCCTGATGGCCGGCCGCGCCCGGGGCTCGACGGCGGCGGTCGCGCACTTGCATGGATACGAACGATTGATGCACCTGATGGCGCAAAATCACCGCACTGCCTGCGCTGCAGGGACCGGAGATCCGCCATGGCCGCCGCCTTCGACCTCAACGACCTGCACGCCTTTCGCGCCGTGGCCGAGATGGGCAACTTCCGCAAGGCCGCCGACGCGGTGCACATCTCGCAGCCGGCGTTCAGCCGGCGCATCGACAAGCTCGAGCAGGCGCTGGGCGTGCGCCTGCTCGAGCGCACGACGCGCAAGGTGCAGCTGACGGCGGTGGGGCGCGACTTCGCGCGCACCGTGCAGCAGGTGCTCGACGAGCTCGACGGCGCGCTGCTCGGCATTCGCGGCTTCGCGGCGACGCGCATGGGCGAGGTGACGATCGCCTGCGTGCCCTCGACCGTCTACTACTTCGTCTCGCAGGTGATCCGCCGCTACCACGAGCGCTATCCGCGCATCCGGGTCAAGATGCACGACGCGAGCGCGAACGAGGTGCTCGCGGCCGTGACCCGCGGCGAGGCCGATTTCGGCCTCAACTTCATGGGCAGCCAGGAGCCCGAGATCGAGTTCGAGCCGCTGCTGGAGGAGCGCTTCGTCGCCGCCTGCCGGCGCGACCACCCGCTGGCGAAGAAGCGCAAGGTGACGTGGACCGAGCTGGCCGCCTACGACAACATCTCGGTCGCCAGGTCGTCCGGCAACCGGCTGCTGCTCGACCAGGCGCTGTCGGGGCTGGAAGGCCGGCCGCAGGCGATCTACGAGGCCCAGCATGTGACCACCATGCTCGGCCTCGTCGAAGCGGGCCTGGGCGTGGCCGCGGTGCCGTCGCTGGCGATGCCGGCGGCCGACCATCCGCTGCTCGTCAGCGTGGCGCTGGCCGATCCGGTGGTGACGCGCCGCATCGGCCTGATCCGCCGCCGCGGCCGCACGCTGTCGCCGGCAGCGCAGCAGCTCTACGCCTTCTTCGGCGAGATGAAGGGCAAGCGCAAGTCGGCATCCGGGCGCCCCGCGCCCCCGCGGGGGGCCTGACGCGCAGCGGCGGGTCTGGGGGCGCTTTTCATCCCCAGCGCGCGAGCACCCGGTCGACCATCAGCCCCGACTGGCCGAGGTAGGCCGCCGGGTCGCACATCGCCGCGAGCTGCTCGCGCGTCACGTGTTTGGTGATCTCGGCGTTCCCGGCCAGCAGCTCGAGCAGCGGGCGCTCCTGCTGGATCGCGAGGCGGCAGATGTCGTAGACCAGGTCGTGTGCGGTTTCGCGGCCGATGTAGGGCGCCAAGCCCATCATCACCGCCTCGGAGACGACGAGGCCATGCGTCATGTCGAGGTTCGCGCGCATGCGCCGGGTGTCGACCTCCAGCCCCTCGATCACCGCGCGCGACTGCGCGAGCGCGCCGGCGAGCAGGCAGAAGGCCTCGGGCAGCACGATCCATTCGATCTCCCAGGGCCCCGTCGAGCGCTCGTGGTCGGCGACCATCGCGTCGAGCATCGCCGCCGCATGCTGGCGCAGGACCGAGATCTGGGCGTGGATGTAGCAGCTCGAGATCGGGTTGCGCTTCTGCGGCATCGTGCTGCTCGAACCGCGGCCGTGCGCATAAGGCTCGTAGACCTCGCCGACCTCCGTCTGCATCATCAGCTTCACGTCCATGCTGATCTTGCCCAGCGTGCCGCCGACGAGGCCGAGGAAGGTGCCGACCTCGGCGATGGTGTCGCGCACCGTGTGCCAGGCGATCACCGGCTGCGCCAGGCCGAGTTCGGCGCAGAGGCCGGCCTGCGTCTCCATCGCCCCGGTCTCGAGCGAGGCCAGGGTGCCGGCGGCGCCGGCGAACTCGCCTTGCAGCACGCGCGGCCGGATCTGCGCCAGCCGTTCGCGGTGGCGCGCCACGGCGGCGAGCAGCCCGGCCATCTTGTAGCCGAAGGTCACCGGCACCGCCTGCTGCAGGTTGCTGCGGCCGATCATCGGCGTCAGCCGGTGCTCGCGCGCGAGCTTGGCCAGCGCGTCGCCGAGCGCCTTGAGCTCGCCGTCGACGATCTCCAGCGCCTCGCGGATCTGCAGCACGGTGGCGGTGTCGGTGATGTCCTGCGTCGTCGCGCCCCAGTGGCAGAACTCGCCCAGCTTGTCGCGGCACAGCGCGTTGATCTGCGAGACGACGCCGAGGATGGGGTAGCCGATGCGCTCGGTCTGTGCCTTGAGCTTGACGAGGTCGATGTTCTCGATGTGGCAGACGCGCACGATTTCCGCCGCGGCCTCGGCCGGGATCAGCCCGAGAGCGCCCTGCACCTGGGCCAGCGCCGATTCGATGGCGACGTATTTCGCGGTGCGGTTCTCGTCGGACCAGACGCGCCGCATCGCGGCGGTGCTGAAGATGTCGCCGAAGATGGCGGAGTCGATGATCGTGGAAGGCAAGGCGGTGTCCTCGGGAAGGGATGGAATGGTGGCGGTGTTCAGCGCGCCGCGCGGGCGAGCAAGGCCTGGGCGCGCTGCAGCACGGGCTTGTCGACCATGCGGCCGTCGACCTGCACGGCGCCGGCGGCGCCCTCGGCGGCGGCGATCACGCGCCGCGCCCAGTCGATCTCGGCGGCGCTCGGCTGCAGCGCTTCGTGCACCAGCGCCACCTGTTTCGGGTGGATGCAGAGCTTGGCGGTGTAGCCATGGGCGCGGGCGCGCTGCAGGTCGGCCCGCAGCGGCGCCGGGTCGGCGACCTCGGGCGTGACGCCGGCGACAGGCGCCGCCAGCCCGGCGGCGCGCGAGGCGAGCGCGAGCCGGTTCGCGGCCGGGTCGAAGCCGGCCGGGTCGCCACTCAGGCCGAGGTCGAGCGCGTAGTCGATGGTGCCGAAGGCCAGCCGCTGCACGCCGTCGGCCGCGGCCAGCGCCTCGGCGTTGAGCACGCCGCGCGCCGTCTCGATCAGCGCGATCACGGCGATGCCGGGGCAGGCCGCGCGCACGCGCGCGACCGTGGCGACGCGCTCGGCCTTGGGCAGCATCACCTGCGCGGCGTGGGTGCGGGCGAGCATCGCCAGGTCGGCCTCGAACTCGGGCGTCGCTTCGTCGTTGATGCGCACGACGAGGCGCTGGTGGTCGGCGTCGCTGGCGCTGTGCAGGCGCTCGGCGACGGCGTCGCGGGCGCGCGCCTTGGCGGCCGGCGCGACGGCGTCCTCGAGATCGAGCACGACGGCATCGGCGCCGGCGGCCAGCGCCTTGTCGAAGCGGTCGGGCCGGTCGCCGGGGACGAACAGGTAGGTGCGTGGGGCGGTGCTCATCTCAGTTCTCCATGGCAGCCGTGGCCACCCTCGACGCATGAATCCATGGGTCAAGCGGACGCCGCGGAATCGGCTCTGCCGGGCCGCTGGCGTCGCCCCCCCGGGGGGGAGCGCCGAAGGCGCTTCGGGGGGGATTCACTTCAGCCTCCTCAGACCGCCTCGGCGGCACGCAGTGCGGCGATGGCCGCAGCGTCCAGCCCCAGCGCACCCAGGATCGCCTCGGTGTGCTGGCCCAGCGCCGGCACCGCGTCCAGGCGCGGGCCGTCGCCGTCGTCCCAGCTGCCGGGCGGCAGCAGGGCCGGCACCCGGCCGACGGCGGTCTCGACCTCGCGCCAGCGGCCGCGCGCGGCCAGTTGCGGGTGCTGCCAGACCTCGGCCATCGTGTTGACCTGGGCGTTCGCGATCTGCGCCGCATCGAGCCGCGCCAGCACCTCGGCGGCGCTCAGCGTCGCGAAGGCCTCGACGATGATCGCGCGCAGCGCGACGCGCGCGGCGCTGCGCTTCGAATTGCTGGTGTAGCGCGGGTCCTGCGCCAGCGCCGGCTGCAGCAGCACCTGGGCGCAGAAGGCCTGCCATTCGCGCTCGTTCTGCAGGCCCAGCATCACGGTCCTGCCGTCGCCGGCCGGGAACGGGCCGTAGGGGTAGATCGTCGCGTGGCTGGCGCCGGTGCGCGGCGGCGGCGGCGCGCCGTCGAAGGCGTAGTACAGCGGATAGCTCATCCATTCGCCCAGCGACTCGAGCATCGAGAGGTCGATGCGGCGGCCGCGGCCGTCGATGCGCCGCTGCATCAGCGCCGCGAGGATGTTGGTGTAGGCGTACATGCCGGCGGCGATGTCGGCGATCGACGGGCCGGCCTTGCTCGGCTCGTCGGGCGTGCCGGTGACGGAGACGAAACCGGCCTCGCTCTGCACGAGCAGGTCGTAGGCCTTCTTGTCGCGGTAGGGGCCGGGGCGATGGCGGTCGTCGCCGTAGCCCGAGATGTCGCAGACGATGAGGCCGGGCTTCTCGGCCGCGAGCGCCTCGAACGACAGACCCAGCCGCGCCGCCGCGCCGGGCGCGAGGTTCTGCACGACGACATCGGCCTGCTCGATGATCAGCCGGCGCAGCAGCGCCGCCGCCTGCGGGTGCTTGACGTCGAGCGTCAGGCTTTCCTTTGAGCGGTTCGTCCAGACGAAATGCGAGGCCAGGCCGCGCACGCGTTCGTCGTAGCCGCGCGCGAAGTCGCCGCTGCCCGGGCGCTCGATCTTGATCACGCGGGCACCGAGGTCGGCGAGCTGGCGCGTCGCGAACGGCGCGGCGATCGCGTGCTCGAGCGTGACGACGGTGATGCCCTTCAGCGGTTGCATGGATCGGCTCCTCAGCGCAGCGTGGCGCTGGCGTCCATCGTCAGCCAGCCCTCGTGGTCGGCGGCCCACAGCCGCACCGAACCGTCGGGCTGCGGCGCGCCGTGGACGTGGAAGGCGTGCAGGTCGAAGGTCGGCCGCACGGCCTTGAAGCGGAAGGTGGCCACCTCGGCGTCGGGCTGCTCGCGGCGCAGCAGGTCGAGCAGCAGCGTCGCGATCAGCGGGCCGTGGACGATCAGGCCCGGATAGCCCTCGACCTCGGTGACGTAGCGCCGGTCGTAATGGATGCGGTGGCCGTTGAAGGTCAGCGCCGAATAGCGAAACAGCAGCACCGGATCGGCCATGTGGGTCTCGCGGTGCTTTGCGACGGGCGGCGGGGGTGGCTTGGCCGACGCAGGCTGCGGCGAGCCCGAGATGTCGCGATAAACGATGTCCTGCCGCTCGCGGATCGCGATTCCGCGCGAGGTCGTCACCACATGTTCGACGGAAACGAAGCACAGCATGCCGGTGCTGCCGGTCTTCATGGTGACGTCTGATATCCGCGAGGTTCGCCGGGCCTCGTCACCGACGCGCAGCGCATCGACAAATTCGAGCTCGCCGCCCGCCCACATCCGGCGAGGCAGCGGCACCGGCGGCAGGAAACCGCCGCGGGTCGGATGACCGTCCTGGCCCAGCATCGACATCGGAGCCACCGGTTGGGCCAGACACCAATGAACCGTGAACGGCGCGGCGTCGCCCGGCTTCGGCTCGCCGATCTCCTGAAACAGCGTCGCGCGCAGGCCTTTGACCAGTTGCGCGGTGACGATGTCGGAAGCTTCGGTGGTGCGGCCGATCCATTGGCGCAGATGATCGATGTCGAGTTTTTCGGTCATGATGTCTTGCGCTCGGCGAGAAGTCTTTTCGTGGTATCCTTGTGGTCGCCAATGCCGGGCACGGCGGCATAGTGGCGCGGTTCGCCGACACAAATCGCGGCGGGCGCGGGATAGCTGACCTTTCCGTTCGGCGTACCGACCTCGATGCGCCGCAGATGCGGATGTATCGCGAGGTCGGCCATGGTGTTGACCTCGGCGAACGCAATGTCGGCATCCGACAGCCGTTTCAGCAATTCATCGCGCGACAACCTCGCAAAACGGTCGCCGACGGTCTGGTCGGTGAGCGTGCGGTTGCGGACCCGCTCGACCATGTTGGCGAACCTGGGATCGTTGGGCAGGTCCGGCTGATCCAGTACCTCGGCGCATAATTTCTTCCACTCGCGCTCGCTCTGGATCGAGATCAGGATGTCTCTGCCGTCCTTCGAGCGGAACACGCCATAGGGCGCGATCGAGGGATGGGCGAGGCCCATGCGCTGCGGCGGGTTGCCGGCCTCGGCATTGAGCAGGGGCACCGTGAGCCAGTCGGCCATGACGTCGAACATGGATATCCGGATGTCGGCGCCCTTGCCGTTGCGACTGCGTGCGATCAGCGCTTCCAGGATCGAGGCATGCGCGGTGGCGCCGGTTGCGACATCGACGATCGACACCCCGACGCGCGAAGGGCCTTCGGGTCCGCCGGTGATCGAGGCGAGCCCGCTCTCAGCCTGGATCAAGAGGTCATAGGCCTTGCGGTGAGCGTAGGGGCCGTCATCGCCATAGCCCGTAATGGTGCAGCAGATCAGCCGCGGATAATCCAGGGTCAGCCGCGCGCGCGAGAAACCGAGCTTGTCCATCGAGCCGGGTTTGAGGTTTTGCAGCAGCACGTCGGCGCCCGCGATCAATCGCTCGAGGGCGGCGCGACCCTCCCTGGTCGCGAGGTCGACGACGACGGAATCCTTGCCACGGTTGAGCCAGACGAAATAGCTGCTCTGTCCCTTGGCGGCCGCATCATAGCCGCGGGCAAAATCGCCTTCCGGCCGCTCGATCTTGATGACATGAGCGCCGGCATCCGCCAGCCGCGAACTGCAGAAAGGGGCGGCAACCGCCTGCTCGACGGCGACGACAATTATCCCTTCAAGCGGCAGCATCATTGCTTCTCAATAGGAGCGCGGCATGCCCAGCACGTGCTCGGCCACAAACGACAGGATCAGATTGGTCGAGATCGGCGCCACCTGATAGAGCCGGGTCTCGCGAAACTTGCGCTCGATATCGTATTCCTCGGCGAAGGCAAAACCGCCAAAGGTCTGCACGCAGGCATTGGCTGCATCCCAGGCCGCGTCCGCCGCCAGCATCTTGGCCATGTTGGCTTCGGCGCCGCATTCGAGGCCGGCCTCGTATTTGCGGGTGGCTTCCTTCACCATCAATTCGGCCGCGCGCATCGCCGCATAGGCCTTGGCGATCGGGAACTGGATGCCCTGGTTCTGGCCGATCGGGCGGCCGAACACCATGCGCTCCCTGGCGTAGGCGGTGGCCCTGGCGATGAACCATTTGGCGTCGCCGATCGATTCCGCCGCGATCAGGATGCGCTCGGCGTTCATGCCGGAGAGGATATAGCGAAAGCCCTTGCCTTCCTCGCCGATCAGGTTTTCGGCCGGCACCCGCATGTCCGTGAAGAACACCTCGGTGGTGGAGTGGTTCATCATGGTGCGGATCGGACGGATTTCGAGCCCGTGGCCTTTTGCTTCGCGCATGTCGACCAGGAATACCGACAGGCCGTCGGTGCGTTTCCTCACCTTGTCTTTCGGCGTGGTGCGCGCCAACAGCACCATCAGATCGGAATATTGCGCGCGGCTGGTCCAGATCTTCTGGCCGTTGACGATGTAGCCGTCATCGCCGTCGCGCCGTGCAACGGTCTTCAGCGATGCCGTGTCGGTGCCGCTGGTCGGCTCGGTGACACCGAACGCCTGCAGCCGCAATTCGCCGCTGGCGATTTTCGGCAGATATCTGGCCTTTTGCTTGTCATTGCCGTGCCGCAGCACGGTACCCATGGTGTACATCTGGGCGTGGCAGGCGCCGGCATTGCAGCCGGCGCGGTGGATTTCCTCGAGGATCGCGGTGGCGGCGGATAGTTTCAAACCGGCGCCGCCATACTCTTCCGGGATCAGCACCGACAGATAGCCGGCCTTGGTCAGCGCATCGACGAATTCGCCGGGATAGGCCATTTCGCGATCGAGCTTGCGCCAGTATTCGCCGGGAAATTGCGCGCACAGCTTGGCGATGGCGTCGCGGATGTCGGCATGATCGTCGTGCTCGGTATGGGTCATCGGAGCTCTGGAAGGTCGGGGCCCGGGTCGACCAGGGAACGCTGACGATACCGGCCTCAGGCGCAAGCGAAATCCTGCGCTGTCATGGCGTTGAACCGCCTGAAAGGTCAAGCCGCGAATTGACAGTGCTGGTCTGCTTTAAGCCGAAATCCGGACCGGCAGCGACTCGTAGCCCTTGACGAAGCTGGAATAGACCCGCTTCGGCTCGCCGACGACCTCGATTTTGGCAAACCTTTTCAGCATTTCCTGCCAGACGATCTTGAGCTGCAATTCGGCGAGCCGCATGCCGACGCAGCGGTGGACACCGAATCCGAACGACAGATGGATGCGGGGCCGGGCGCGGTCGATGATGAACTCGTTGGGCTTCTCGATCACCTCTTCGTCCCGATTGCCGGAGACGTACCACATCACCACGCGATCGCCCTTGCGAATGATCTTGCCGCCGAGTTCGGTGTCGGCACGCGCGGTTCGCCTCATATGCGCCAGCGGCGTCTGCCAGCGGATGACTTCCGGCACCATCGAGTCGATCAGGTCGGGGTTTTCGCGCAATTTCCTGTACTGGTCGGGGTTCTCGTTCAGCGCCAGCACCGATCCGCTCATGGTGTTGCGCGTGGTGTCGTTGCCGCCGACGATCAACAGGATGATGTTGCCCATCAGATTGTCGGGACTCATGTATCGCGTCGCATCGCTGTGCGCCATCATCGAGATCAGATCGTAGCGCGGAGGAGCGTTGACGCGCTCGTTCCACAGCCTGGTGAAGTAGGCCGCGCATTCGTCCATCTCGGCGCGACGCTGTTCGGCGGATTCGACGATCATGCTTTTCGGCAGCGCGGTCGAGACATCGGACCAGCGGGTAAGCTTGCGGCGTTCCTCCCAGGGGAAATCGAACAGGGTCGCCAGCATCTGCGTGGTCAGTTCGATCGACACGCGGTCGACGAAATCGAAGGTCTCGTTCCGCGGGAGCGTATCGAGCACCTTGCCGGCGCGCTCGCGAATCAAGACCGCAAGCTGGTCGAGATGGTCGGGCGTGAACATCGGCGAGACGGTTTTGCGCTGGGCGGCATGCTGCGGCTGGTCCATCGTGATAAAGCTCGGCCAGTCATAGCCCGGCGGGACGTCGCGGATCGAAATGCCGCCGAGGCTGACATCCGAGGAAAAGAGATGGTGGCTGGTGTCGACATGCATGATGTCGTTGTATTTGGTCACCGACCAATAGGGCTCGATCGGCGAGTTCGCGCAGTAGTGCACCGGCTCTTCCTTGCGCAGCCGCTCGAACCATGGCCACAGCGTATCGTTCTGGAACAGCGCGGGCGCGCCGGGATGAAAATCCTTCAGGGGCGTGGCATAGGCCTGTTCGCGGGCGAGGCGCTGCAGCTCGGCTTTGTCGGTTTTCATTGTGGTCTGGACGGTCATCGTAACTGATCCCGAAAGAGCGCCTTTTTGCGAATTACATCCTCTTGCGCCCGGCAGGGCAAGGGTTGCGTCGCCGCAGCAAGGCGTCATCGTCCGGCTTCACCGTCCGATCCGGCGTTTCAGGCTTTGATCAGGGCCGAAATGCCCCGGAATACGCGATACACCGCTGTTCGCGGAGCATGACGGCCGCAAAATTGGCGCGGCGCAGCGGACCAAATTCAGACCCTTCTCAGGCCAGCCGGCCCGTGACAAGCTTATTTGCAACGCATAAGGCTGTGCGCCCCAGGGCGCATGCTTGTCCGGAGGCCACCATGATCCCAAACGCGCATCGGATGTTCAACTTCGATCTCGGCGAGACCGCCGACGCGATCCGCGAAACCGTGCAGGACTTTTCCAGCAACGAGATCGCGCCTCGCGCCGCCGAAATCGACAAAAGCAATCAATTCCCCCGCGACCTCTGGCCGAAGCTCGGCGCGTTGGGCCTGCATGGCATCACCGTCGAGGAGGAATATGGCGGTTCGGGCCTAGGCTATCTCGAGCACTGCATTGCGCTCGAGGAGATATCGCGCGCCTCGGCGGCGGTGGGGCTGTCCTACGGCGCGCACTCCAATCTGTGCGTCAACCAGATCCGTCGCAACGGCAACGAAAGCCAGAAGCGGAAATATCTGCCGAAGCTGATTTCCGGCGAACATGTCGGGTCGTTGGCGATGTCGGAGCCGAATTCGGGCTCCGATGTGGTGTCGATGACAACCCGCGCCGACAAGAAGGGCGACCGTTATGTCATCAACGGCAGCAAGATGTGGATCACCAACGGCCCGGTCGCCGACGCGCTGGTGGTCTACGCCAAGACCGACGCCTCGGCCGGCCCGCGCGGCATCACGGCATTCCTCGTCGAAAAAGGCATGAAGGGATTCTCCACCGCGCAAAAGCTCGACAAGCTCGGCATGCGCGGCTCGGACACCTGCGAACTGGTATTCGACAATTGCGAGGTGCCGGAGGAGAATGTGCTGAGCGAGGTTGGTCGCGGCGTCAATGTGCTGATGTCGGGCCTCGATTATGAGCGCGCGGTGCTCGCCGCCGGGCCGCTCGGCATCATGCAGGCCTGCATGGACGTGGTGATGCCCTATGTGCACGAGCGCAAGCAGTTCGGCCAGCCGATCGGCGCGTTTCAGCTGGTGCAGGGCAAGCTTGCCGACATGTACACCACGATGAACGCGTCGCGCGCCTATGTTTACGCCGTCGCCAAGGCCTGTGACCGCGGCGAGACCACGCGCGAGGATGCCGCCGGCGCCATTCTCTATGCGTCCGAGAGGGCGACGCAATGCGCGCTCGACGCCATCCAGTTGCTCGGCGGCAACGGCTATATCAACGATTATCCGACCGGCCGCCTGCTGCGCGACGCCAAGCTCTACGAGATCGGCGCCGGCACCAGCGAAATCCGGCGCATGCTGATCGGGCGGGAACTGTTCGAGAAGTCGGCGTAAAAAGCCGCGCGCCGCATTGCCTTTCGGTCCATGAACCCCGTCGTTCCTGACGGCGGAGGAGTGGCGCTCGCTCAAGACCATCTGCAAGGCGGCGGCCGCCGGGAAAATCTGACCGACGATCGCGGAAGATGTGGCGCTGAGGGCACAGCCGCGGTCAACGTTCGCGGCGGGGGCGCCGGGACGATTGCCGCGGAATCGACGAATCATCTAGACCGCTGGCGGGGCTGGGAAGCGGAGAGTGGTATGAGAGTCGCTTCCATAGAAGGTGTATTGACGGCGGCCACCCTGATATCGGCCATCGTCGTCGTGCTGTGGGGAATCAGGATTTTCCACGGCACGTGAACAGACAGGAAGCTGCCGTCGGGAGACCTTCATTCGAAAAGGTTCGCGACGAACGCATCCCTTCCGCGGCGGCGGAAGCTTTCTGTTCTTCGTGCCGGCGAGATATTTCGCCGGGCGATGATGTTTTCCGCCGTGCATCGAGTTTGGTTCAAAATGCCGGCGCGATCCGCGCGCCACAACACGCGATCGGTTGCAAGTCCTCCATGCATTTTGGTTTCTACGTGATGATCGCGGGACTTGTTCTGCTCGGACTGGAAGCCAGCTACGCGCTTTATCAATTGGCAGCATTGGTCATGTAGAGCCAATGCGCGCGGATGCGGCGCCGCAATGACGCCGCATTGGCGCAATCCGGTTCCAATTTCAGTCGCAAATTTGCCTGCCGAATCGATTCACGCTGGCCCCGCGAAGCGAGCGGCTGGGGGCACGTTCGGCTATCTGGATTGGAGTATCAGTCATGCGAACAGACTTTCCGAAGCATCACAGGCGCCGGCGCAGCGAACCGTCACTTTGGGCGGACGAGCCGATCGACGACGTTCTTGCGCGGATTCAAACTGCGCTTCGCGAGGATCGGCCGGCACGTCGTGACGATAAGGAACATCACGAGCATCACAGCGAAGTTTCGGAAGTTTATTTGCTGCGCGAGGAGAATGCCCGGCTTCGGCAGCTTCTGGCCCGGCTATCAGCGTCCATCCGCTAAAAAGCCGATTTTGTCCACCGGATAGGGAGTGCGCCGGACGCATCGCGCCCTGCGAGAACGCGGAGGCGCGCGCGTTCGCCAATGCGGCGGCGCGTCATGGTCGTTGCTCCGGCAAATTGTTTTGCGGATTATTTTGCAAATTATTTTGCAGATTATTTTCCTTGGCGACCCAGGCCCGCACGTCGGCGAGCACCTCGGGCAGTACCGCCTTGACCTCCTGCACGGTCATGCCGGCCTTGATGCGGGGATCGTACAGCAAATTCAGAATGTACTGATCGTAGACGTCGAAAAATCCCATCGATACCTCGTCGTTGAACATGGTCCAGGGCACCGAACTGGTGTCGTTGATCGGTCCGAGGGACTGCAGCAGCTCTTCATAGGCGCAGTCGAGGAAGACAAAGTCGCCGCTGTCGACGGTGAGGATCACGTCGGAATGCTCGATTTCAAACCTTTCGTTCTTGCGGAATCCGGACAGGCATTGCGGATCGAGCGAGGTACGAATCTCCCTGGCGCGTTCGCTGCCGTAGAATTTGGTGATGGTGCGCGACAGATCGCGGTCCCGCACCAGATCGACCACGACATTGGCCTCGCCGTTGCCGGACGCCATCGCAATGTCGAGATGCCGAACGCGCCGGCCGATATCGGCGACAACCCTGGCGAGTTGGACCTTGCGATCCGCGCGATCGATGCCGACGGCGAACACCCGCACCGGGACGTCGTATTTCCGGATGCGGTCGACGCGGCCGGCCAGATGATATTCGGCGCCGAACGCGGTATTCAGGAAGCCTTCGATGATCTCGCTGTCGGTAAAGTTCTTCTTCTCGGCGCGCTGGCGCGATGCGATGGCGGGAATTTCACCTGCCGCGGCCGGAGCCAGGACCGCGCTGGCGAACGCCAGGCCGGCCAGCACGACCGTGAAGGTCCGGACCGTCGGTATTCGCAAGACACAGAAGGGCCAGCGAATGAGGCTCATGGCGTCAACGCTGCCGCAGCGGGCGGGCCTCCGCAAGGCTCGATCCGGCAAACGGCTGCCACCGCCGCGCAAATTTACATGATGCCGCACAGCACCGAAGAACCCAGCGCTTCGGCTAGTTCTTCACCACGACAGTAGTGCCGACCGAGACGCGGTTGTAGAGATCGGTGACGTCGTCATTGGTCATGCGGAAGCAGCCGGACGACACCGCCTGGCCAATCGTTTCCGGCTCGTTCGAGCCGTGGATGCGGTACAGCGTCGAGCCGAGGTATATCGCCCGCGCGCCCAGCGGATTGTCGATGCCGCCCGCCATGTGACGCGGCAGATCTGGACGCCGCGCCAGCATCTGCGAAGGCGGAGTCCAGCCTGGCCATTCCTTCTTGGCGCTGATCTTGTGGACGCCGGACCAACGAAACCCGTCGCGGCCGACGCCGATGCCATAGCGCAGCGCCTGGCCGTTGGGCAGCACGAGATACAGCCGCCGCTCGGCGGTGTTCACCACAATGGTGCCGGGGGCATAATGGCTGTTGAAATACACCGTGGTGCGCGGAATCGGACTTGAGCCGCCGGCTCCGAAATAGGGGCCGCTGCCCATGATCTCCCGCGTATCGAAACTCTCGGCCTGGGCATGACTGGCGGCCAGCAGGGCGACGGCTGCGATCAGGAACGCAAGGGCGCGGGTCATGGCTCTCCTCGTGCAAAATCCGGCTTGGGTATGAGACGAGCATATTGCCGCGATTTCGCAAGCCAAGGCCATAGCGAAAGCCGACCGGGGCGCCGATTTCCGAATTCTGCGTCAAAAAAAGCACGCGCGATATCATTTCTGGCGATGGCAGCAATGTGCCATCGGCCTTTGACGAACCGCGTCGGGAATGATTGATCTTCGGTGGCCTGAAAAGATATCGCGATCGGGAGCTGAACGATGAACGGCGCGGAAAGCCTGGTGCGCACTTTGGTGGCCGGTGGCGTCGACGTCTGCTTTGCCAATCCGGGCACCTCGGAGATGCATTTCGTCGCCGCGCTGGACCGGGTCGAGGGCATGCGCTGCGTGCTCGGCCTGTTCGAGGGGGTGGTCACAGGTGCCGCGGATGGCTATTTCCGCATGAGGGGGACGCCCGCCTCGACGCTGCTGCATCTCGGGCCGGGCCTCGCCAACGGGCTTGCCAACCTGCACAATGCCAAGAAGGCCCATTCCGGCATCGTCAATATCGTCGGCCAGCACGCGGTCTACCACATCGACTACAATGCGCCGCTGACCTCCGATATCGAGGGCCTGGCACGGACGATGTCGGCCTGGGTACGCACCTCGCCGGACGCCAGATCGGTTGCCGCCGATGGCGCCGCGGCGATCGCCGCCGCCAAAAGCTCGCCGCCGCAGATCGCGACCCTGATCCTGCCCGCCGATACCGCCTGGAACGAGGCCGATGGCATCGCGCCGGTGCCCGCCGATAGTCAGCGCGTCAGCTATTCGCCGAAGGCGGTCGAGGAGGCCGCCAGGGTGCTGCGCGGTGATCCCGCCCATACCCTGGTGCTGATGACCGGCAGTGCGTTGACGGAGCAGGCGCTGAAACTCGCCCAGCAGATCGCCGGCAAGACCGGCTGCAAGGTGATGGGTCAGACCTATCACCCGCGCATGGCGCGCGGGCAGGGCCGCTTCTCGATCGACCGGATTCCCTATGTGATCGAGCAGGCGCTGCCGATCCTGAAGGACTTCAAGCATATCGTGCTGGTCGAGGCTAATGACCCCGTGGCGTTCTTCGCCTATCCGAACAAGCCGAGCATGCTCAAGCCCGAGGGCTGCGAGGTTCACCGCATGACGTCGTGGGGCGAAAATTCCACAGCGGCGCTGGCGGCGCTGGCGGGTGCGCTCGGCGCCAGGCCTGCCGACATCAAGCCGCAGAAGCTGATGGAGCTTTCGAAGCCGACCGGCGCCCTGACCCATGCCTCGATCGCGCAGGCGATCGCGATGGCGATCCCGGAAAATGCCATCGTGGTCGACGAATCCATCACCACCGGCCGCGGCTTCTTTCCGCCAACTGCGGCCGCGGCTCCCCACGACTGGCTGCAGAACATGGGCGGCTCGATCGGATTTTCCACGCCGGTCGCGACCGGGGCCGCGGTCGCCTGTCCGGATCGCAAGGTGATCTGCATGGTCGGCGACGGCAGCGCGATGTACACGATCCAGTCCTTGTGGACGCAGGCGCGCGAGGGCCTCAACGTCGTCACCATCGTGTTCGCCAATCGCATCTACCAGATCCTGCGTGGTGAATTCGACGGCGTCGGCGCCGGCGAACCCGGCAAGCGCGCGCAGGATATGTTGAAAATCGATCGTCCGACCCTCGACTTCGTGGCGCTCGCCCGGGGCATGGGCGTGCCGGCGCGCTCGGCCGACAATGTCGACGATTTCGTCAAGGCGCTTTCGGAAGCGATTCCCGAAAAGGGACCGCGGCTGATCGAGGTTTTGATGTAAGATTACGTCAAATGACAGGCTTCGGCCTGGGGAAGGCATGTTCGCCATCGAGTTATCGGCGGCGTGGTCGATACCCGGTTGGCAAGCTGGCTTTCCCGGCGCTTGAAGCAAGCCGCCCGCGGTTGCGTGACGGCGATTTTGTGGCGGACGCGGGAACCCGCTCTCCGGCCGGTCGTTATCCTGCAAAAGAACGCAGGAGGCGATCATGTCGGACCATTGGAGGGTTTCCCGCGACAGGCTTGACGACATGCGCGGCAACGTCGACGATCAGGCCGCCTATGCCGCGGGCTGGACCATCAGCGGGCTGGCCACGTTAGGGGCCATCGTCGCGGTCTGGATTTTCGCGATCTGAGGCGAACTGCGCTGCGAGTAAACGCACCGGCGTAAGCGGATCGGTCATTGGAGTAACGCGACGGCACGATCCGATGCGCCGAGCATTGGGTCGTCAGTTGGAGGGCTCTGTCGGGCGCCCTAAAGTCTCCTTGGCGGCCGCGGAATAATCATCGATACGCGCTTGCGGTATTCAATGTAGGCGTCGCCGTGAAAGCCGACGAGATCGCGCTCTTCCAGCAGGATGCCTATGAAAATGTAGCCGGTCGTCGCAAATGCGAAGAGCAGGTGCCCTGCCGTCATGGTCGGTGCGGACCAGAAGGCCAACAGAAAGCCGAAATAGATCGGATGACGAACCACCTTGTAGAGCAATGGCGTTCGGAAGCTCGGTGATTCCGCCACCCTTCCTTGCCAATGCGCGTACACCTGCTGAAGGCCAAACAGATCGAAATGATTGATCATGAAGGTGCTGAGCAGGACGATCCCCCATCCAAGCCAAAATAAGGCATGAAGGACAGCCGCACCGGTCGGGCTGCTCACAGACCAGATAACGTCGGTCAGTGGCCGCCACTGCCAGTACAAGAGGATGAGCGCAAGGCTTGAAAGAAGCACGTATGTGCTACGTTCTATCGATTGCGGGATAAGTCTGGTCCACCAGCGCTTAAAGCCTTGTCGTGCCATTACGCTGTGTTGGATTGCGAACAGGCCAAGCAGCACGACATCCACAATCAGCGCTTCCGTCGTCATGGCTACGGGGCTGCCGCTGTCAATCGACTTTGGTACGATGATGTTTCCAACGAAACCGATCGCGTACAAGAAAGCAAACAAGAAGATAAAGTAACAAAACACTCCATAAATAAGTGCGGTCATGGTTGCCTCCTGATGGCTGCCTCCTGATATGGCTGCCTCCTGATTCAACGGGCTGCATCACCGCGGCGGCAAATGCCGTATCGAAGCGCCCCTTGTCGTCAAGTATTGCCGGATCATCTCGGCTGCATTTATCAACCTGCGAAAAAAGCTCCTGCGCTGCGCTAGATTGGATTGCGGTGTCGGCACCTCCCGCACCGGCCCCGCTCCCGATGTGGCGGACGATGCATCGACCGTCGGGACCGATTATTGTCGGCCTTTCAACACCGGCATTGAGCCCGCGGGTTTCACCTCTGGGGCCTGCCGCGCGAGATCGATTGCCTGAGCTGGGCATGCCTGTGTCGCAATTGCCATAGCGTTGGCAATCGGGATCGTTTCAGCCGCCGTCAGAAAATCCGTCGCTGCCGGCCTTTGGCAATTTGGGCCGTGGACTCGAATTGACGCAATGTGGCGTCCCATAGCCCAGGGTCACGATTGTAATCGCCGAAAAGAAAAAGTCGAGCATGTTTCCTCCCTGATTGGGTCGCCTGTGACCGATACGCACGCCGGCGCAATAGAGCCGGTCCGTTGCTGCCAGGGCGAACGGCGAAGCGGAGGCCGCGAATTGATGGCATCGCTTGGCGGTGCCAGAGGCAGTTCCGGCCCATGCGATGCTCTGATCTGAGATGGCTGATGACCGGCTCGATGGCGGTGCGCCTTCGTCAGACGATCGTCGGGGTGATGCCGCCGTCGGCGCGCAGCGCGGCGCCGTTCGTGGCAGCCGAAAGCGGGCTCGCGACATAGGCGACGAGAGCGGCAATCTCCTCGGGCTCGATCATGCGCTGGATCAGCGAGGTCGGCCGCTCCTTGGCGAAGAAGGCCCGTTCGATGTCTGTCTCCGATGCGTTGGGATCGGCCGACACGCTCTTGAGGAAATCGACGATGCCTTCCGATCGGGTCGTTCCCGGTAGCACCGAGTTCACCGTGACCCGCGTGCCCTTGGTCGCCGCGGCGAGACCACGCGAGATCGCAAGCTGGGCCGTCTTGGTCATTCCGTAGTGGATCATGTCCGGCGGTACAATGACCGCAGAATCGCTGGCGATGAAGATGATCCGGCCCCAGTCGCGCGCGATCATGCCGGGGAAATAAGCCCGTGCAAGCCTGGCACCCGAGAGCACATTAACTTCGTAGAAGCGGCGCCAATCCTCGTCGGTGATCTCCGTGAACGGTTTGGATTCGTAAATGCCAAGATTGTTCACGAGAATATCGACCGCCGGAACTGCGGCGACCAGCGTCGCGGCGCCGTCGGCGGTTGCCGGATCCGCCAGTATGCCGCGCGCGCCGCTCTGCGCCGTCGCCGCATCGAGCTTCGCCCGGGTTCGTCCGCAGATCACTACCTCAGCTCCCTCGGCCACGAGCCGCTTCGCGATTGCCAGGCCGATACCCGCCGTTGCGCCGGTAACAAGCGCGATTTTTCCTTTGAGCTGCAGATCCATGTGTTGTCTCTTTTGTTATGGCTGGCGTGATCCAGTGCCCGCAACTTACATGACATTCTTCCTTGTTTTTACTCAGCCGGAAAGAACAGCGTAGTTGGAATCTTGGAGCCTGCAACACATCAACGTCGATTTCACGACGGCGTGTTAAGCGCGCTTCCCATCCGATCGCCTCACCACCGTGGTCGCGAAAAGCGGTGCGAGAGTGTGAAGCACGTTACATTTCGGGACATGTGCGTTGTGTAAGCTACAGTTGCAGGGATTGCAGGGCTCAATCGCAGCCTTTAGCCTAGTGTATCGTCCTCATTCTCCCTATGATCCATTTCGGGCTCGACTACGGCGCTGGCATAAACTGAACGAGAAGGCGCGCCAGCGATTTCGCTGGCGGGGCGCATGCCGCACGCAGCTGAGGGGACAGGAATGCGCGAAAGCGGAAATGGCCGGGCCGGCACGCCCCTGAATGCGAGGACCCAAACACTCGGCGCCGCCCGCAACATTCTTAAAGATGCGATAGCGGGGCTTCTGGCCTCTGTGGTGCTCATCGCCAACATCGTCTCGTTCGGCGCGCTCATGTTTCCGGGCGATCTGAGCCCCGGAATCCCAACTGCGATATGGGCGATGCTGATCGGCGGCTGCATCGGCGGCGCGTGCATCGCATTAACGACCTCACTGCCGCCGATCGCGACGGGTATCGACTCCCCGACGGGTGCCGTACTTATCCTGCTAAGTGCCATGACCGCATCCGACGTTCGGGGCGCGGGTGGCAGCCCGGAAGCAGCGATTCAAACCGTCATGCTGGTTTTTACGGCGGCGACTTTCCTTTCAGGCGCGCTGTTCTGTTGTCTCGGTGCCTTCAGGTGGGGCTCCTATTTCCGATTCGTCCCCTATCCAGTCGTCGGAGGGTTTCTCGCGGCTGCCGGCTATTTCCTGATTGCGGGCGCCATTCGGATGGCGACCAGCCGGAGAGCCCTTGCTCTCGTCAGCCTTTCGGATTGGACCACGACCGACACTGCAAAGCTTGCCAGTGCCATTGTTGTCTTTGGGGTACTGTTGACCCTGCGTCGGCTGGTGAAGTCGCCCTTGTCGATGCCAGCCGCACTCATTGCAATGTGGCTTGCGGGCGCCGCAACCCTTCGCAGCCTTGGACTTTCCGGGGTCGAACACGGCTGGTACTTTCACTCGCTCGGGACTTTAATTGCCTGGTCGCCTCTTCGGGTGGCCAGGACCTCGCATCTCACATGGCCGATGCTGGTCCAGATTGTCCCCGAGTTGCTCGCGGTGACGATCGTCGCTCTCATCTCGCTCGTGACCAAGGTATCCAGCCTCGAGATCATTCGACAAACGGCCGGAGATATTGATCGGGAGTTTCGGGGCCACGGTATCGCGAGTCTCATCGCCGCTCCGTTCGGGGGCCTCGCCAGCACGCTCCAGCCCAGCTCTAGCTGTCTGTTGGAGCATGCCGGAGGCGCAACCCGGATGAGCGGACTGGCAAGCGCTCTCGCTCTTGGCCTGGTCGGCCTTACAAATTTCGATCTGCCAGGCTTAATTCCGATTCCCATTGTAGCCGGCCTCGTCCTGTCTCTCGGCTACACTTTTATTGTCGACGCTCTTTGGCGGCCCTATTCGCAGCGAAGCTGGCGCGATCTGCTGCTGACTGTCGCCATCATGATCGTGTGCATCAAGTATGGCTATCTGATTGGGGTGCTGGCCGGAATCGTGTGCGCCTGTCTGCTGTTTGCGATAAGCTATGCGCGTCTCGGTGTCGTGCGCCGACACCTGACGAGCGCCCAGTTCGCCAGTCGCGTCGATCGATCGCCAGAAGCGAGACAACATCTGCGCGAGGTCGGCGATGCGATCCAGCTGTACTGGCTTTCCGGCTATATCTTCTTCGGCTCCTCGGAGGGTGTTTTCGAACGCATCCGAGCCGACATCGAGACAGTCCTGCCGCGCCGGGTCGCCTACGTCATTCTCAATTTCGAGGCCGTGTCCGGGACCGATTCTTCAGCCTATGTCAGTTTATCCAAATTAGGTAACTATTGCAGGCAGCAAGGCACAACGATCATCTACTGCTCACTCTCACGAGCCACGCGTGCCGCTCTGGAACGCAGCGGCGTCATCAGTGGCAAGAGCCAGCACCGGGCCTTCCCGAACCTTAACGCTGCGCTTGCCTGGTGCGAAGACAGGCTGCTGGCCGAGTCAAACGTCGTTATAGATGCGGAGGTCGGCGGCTTCGCGCCCTGGCTACAGCGCCAAATTGGTGCGAACGTAAATCCGGCCGACCTCATCGCGTATTTTGAGCGGAAGGACCTCGACGGTTCGGTGGTCCTGCATCGTCAGGGCGAGGTCGCCGACACCATCGATCTCGTCGCTGCAGGCCGCCTCGCAATAGACCTCGCGACCGGCAGGGACGAGAACGTACACCTGCGGCGCATCATGATGCACACCGTAGTTGGCGAAATGGGTTTCTTCAGGCGCTCCCTGCGGTCGGCCACCGTTTCATCGGAAGGGCCGGCCACCATTTTCGCGTTGACCCGCGCCAATTTTGAACGGATGCAGCGAGAGCGCCCCGATCTGGCGAACGCCTTCTACGACTTTGTCGTGCGTACGCTCTCCGACCGCGTCGAGAGCGCGAATCGCGAGGCTGCGGCGATGGAGTCGCTGATAAGCTGAATGCGCTGCGGTTGCCACAAGTGATCGAACCTTGGACCTCTCCCGTGTGAGGGCGTTAGGAAGCCGCTCTGATGGGCTCGATCTGCTTCAGTTCATCGGCAATCCTGCCCTGTGCGGTTTGAACATCGAAGCGGTTCTGCAGATTGAGCCACAGTTCCGCTGTCGTACCGAACGCCTTTGACAAACGAAGCGCGGTGTCGGCGGTCACGCCAATTTGCTCATTGGCGAGCCGCTCGATCCTGGTCCGGGG
>JAGXAF010000189.1 GCA_018971675.1 Bradyrhizobium sp. | reverse complement strand
AAGGCAACCGGGCGCGGCCAGCACGTTTCAGTGTCGATGTATGAAGCGGTCGCGTCGCTGCTCACTTTCAATGCCAGCATCTATTACGCGACCGGCGTGTCGCCAAAGCGCCGCGGCAATGCGCATGCGACCATCGTTCCCTACGAGACGTTCGAGGCGAGCGATGGCTGGATCAGCCTCGGCGTCGCCAACGATGAATTATGGAAGCGTTTCTGCGGCGCGGTCGAGCGGCCGGAACTGACCGACGATCCGCGTTTTGCCAGGGCCGCGGACCGTGTCCGCAATCGCGACGTCCTGGTTCCCATCGTCAAGGACATCATCAGGCAGCGCGCCCGCGACGAATGGCTGCCGTTGATGGACGCCGCCGGCATTCCGAGCGGCGCGATCAGGACCGTCGGCGAAGTCTGCGAGAGCGACGTACTGAAGTCGCGCGACATGATCGCCGAGATGCCACATGCCAGTGCCGGCCTCGTCAAGACCATCAAGAACCCGATGCATCTCGGCGGTACGCCACTCGATACCTACCTCGCGCCGCCCCGGCTTGGCGAGCACACGCGCGGGGTCCTGACCGACCTGCTCGGATATAGCGCTGGCGAAGTCGACGAAATGGCGCGCAGCGAAACGATCTAGCGCTCGCGCTTTTTCCGCCAATACCTGTCGCGATCCATCCGGCAGGCCAGACACCAGCCGGCTGCTGACAATAGGGAGATAGCCGCCGAACGCGCGTTTCAAGGTCCGCCATGCACGCGCGGCCCGCGGTCATTAACGCGGAACGCTGGCGAGCCCAGCAACTCCGAAGCCGGCGGCGCTTATTCCAAACATCTGCCCAGAAATCCGGCAGAACGCCGATGGCTGTCAGCAACAACGCCGGTTCGACAAGCTCGGAACACGTCCTGGTCCCGCGACCGTCATATCCGGTTTATCCGGCTTCGCGCGTGAACAGAGCAATCGTGAAATCGTGCTTGGGGTAGCCCGGACGTCGAGAGCGGATGCGGTTGTCAATGCCCGAAATTGCAAGGCTCATCCGTAAGGATGAACGCTGGTTCGCTATTGCTGACTTTCGCCGTTGCACTGGCGGTTTCGAGTTCGTAAATAGAGTTACGCTATGCGATTCCGCAAATAAGGGCCGATGCAGGCCCGCCAACCGCAAAGCCGCCGATGACCGCCAGGATCGAACGTCCGCTTTCGCCGCATTTGCAGACCTATCGCTGGACGCTGACAATGGCGCTGTCCATCATCCACCGCGCCACGGGCGTCGCGCTCTATTCCGGGACGCTGGTTCTGGCATGGTGGCTGATCGCAGCCGCTACGGGTCCTGCGGCCTATGCCAACGTAGAGGCCTTCACCTCAAATTTCATCGGCCGGTTGATCGTGTTCGGTTATACTTGGGCGCTGCTGCATCATATGCTCAGCGGCATCAGGCATTTCGTCTGGGATCTCGGTTATGGCTTCAAGGCCAGCGAGCGCGAAGCGCTGGCCTGGGGCTCCGCGATCGGCGGCATCTCGCTGACCGTGCTGCTGTGGATCGCGGCTTATGCGATCGGAGGCGGCCGATGAGCGCGCCCGATTCTCCCCCGAAATCGATGCGAACGCCGCTGGGGCGCGTGCGCAATCTCGGCGCCTCGCATTCCGGCACCTCCGATTTCTGGCGCCAGCGCGTCACCGCGGTGGCGATGGTGCTGCTGATGGTGCCGGTCATCGTGGTCGTCATGATGCTGCTCGGCCGCAACCAGGCGGGCGCGGCGCAGATTCTCGGCTCGGCGCCGATCGCGATCATCATGCTGCTGTTCATCATCGCCAGCGTCTGGCACATGAAGATCGGCATGCAGGTGGTGATTGAGGACTACATCCATGGCGAGAAGCTGAAGCTCGCGTCCATCATGGCCAACAATTTCTTCTGTATCGCGGTGGCGCTGGCCTCGATCTACGCGATTTTGAAATTGTCATCGGGAGTGTAATCCATGACCGATGGCAACGGAAAGACCGGAAACGGCAGTGGCGCTCCGGCCGGCAACGGAAAGTCCTATCCGATCGAAGATCACACCTACGATGTCGTGGTGGTCGGCGCCGGCGGCGCGGGTCTTCGCGCCGTGGTCGGCTGCGGCGAAGCCGGCCTGCGCACCGCCTGCATCACCAAGGTGTTTCCGACCCGCTCGCACACCGTCGCGGCGCAAGGCGGCATCTCCGCTTCGCTCGGCAATATGCATCCGGACGACTGGCGCTGGCACATGTACGACACCGTCAAGGGATCGGACTGGCTCGGCGATCAGGACTCGATCGAATACATGGTGCGCAACGCGCCGGCCGCGGTCTACGAGCTGGAGCATTGGGGGGTTCCATTCTCTCGCACCGAGGACGGCAAGATCTATCAGCGGCCGTTCGGCGGCATGACCATCGACTACGGCAAGAGCCAGGCGCAACGCACCTGCGCCGCCGCCGACCGCACCGGCCACGCCATGCTGCACACCATGTACGGCCAGGCACTGCGGCACGCCGCGGAGTTCTATATCGAATTCTTCGCCATCGATCTGATCATGGACGATCAGGGCACCTGCCGCGGCGTGATCGCGCTCAAGCTCGACGACGGCACGCTGCATCGCTTCCGCGCGCAAACCACCATTCTTGCGACCGGCGGCTATGGTCGCGCCTACGCCTCCTGCACCTCGGCCCATACCTGCACCGGCGACGGTGGCGCGATGGCGCTGCGCGCCGGCCTGCCGCTGCAGGACATGGAGTTCGTCCAGTTTCATCCGACCGGCATTTACGGCTCGGGCTGCCTCGTCACCGAAGGCGCGCGCGGCGAAGGCGGCTATCTCGTTAATTCGGAAGGCGAGCGCTTCATGGAGCGTTATGCGCCCTCCGCCAAGGACCTCGCCTCGCGCGATGTGGTATCGCGCGCGATGACCATCGAAATCCGCGAAGGCCGCGGCGTCGGCAAGAAGAAGGACCACATCTTCCTGCACCTCGACCATCTCGATCCCAAGGTTCTGCAGGAACGGCTGCCCGGCATTTCCGAATCGGCGAAGATCTTCGCCAACGTCGACGTCACCCGCGAGCCGATCCCGATCCTGCCGACCGTGCATTACAACATGGGCGGCATCCCCACCAATTTCCACGCCGAAGTGGTGACCAAGATCAAGGGCGACAACAATGCCGTAGTGCCGGGCCTGATGGCGATTGGAGAGGCCGCCTGCGTTTCGGTGCATGGCGCCAACCGGCTCGGCTCCAACTCGCTGATCGACCTCGTGGTGTTCGGCCGCGCGGCCGCGCTGCGCTGCGCCGAGAAGCTGACGCCGAACGGCAAGCAGCCGGAATTGCCGGCCGGTTCCGCCGACAAGGCGCTCGGACGGCTCGACCATTATCGCTACGCCTCCGGCGGCACTCCCACCGCGAAACTGCGCGCCAGCATGCAGCATGTGATGCAGAACAATTGCGCGGTGTTCCGCACCGGTGAAATCCTCGACGAGGGCAAAACCCTGATTCACAAGGTTCACGGCGGCATCGGCGACGTCTCGGTGAGCGATCGCTCGCTGATATGGAATTCCGACCTGGTCGAGACGCTGGAATTTGACAATCTGATCGCGCAGGCAGTGGTGACGATGGATTCGGCGGCGAACCGCACCGAAAGCCGTGGCGCGCATGCGCGCGAGGACTTTCCCGACCGCGACGACAAGAAGTGGATGAAGCACTCGCTGGCCTGGCTCGGGGACAGCGGCGAGACCAGAATCGACTATCGCCCGGTGCACGACTACACCATGACCAACGACGTTCAGTACATCCCGCCGAAGGCGCGGGTGTATTGAGAAGCCAGGACAACGAAGGCCTCAAAGCATGGTTGAATTCGCGCTTCCGAAAAATTCGAAGATCACGGGCGGCAAGACCTGGCCGAAGCCGGCGGGCGCGACCGAGACGCGCGAATTCAACGTCTATCGCTGGAATCCGGACGACGGCAAAAATCCCAGCGTCGATACCTACTATGTCGACATCCATGATTGCGGCCCGATGGTGCTCGATGGCCTGATTTGGATCAAGAACCACATCGATCCGACCCTGACCTTCCGCCGCTCCTGCCGCGAAGGCGTCTGCGGCTCCTGCGCCATGAACATCGACGGCCAGAACACGCTGGCCTGCACCTGCTCGATGCATGACGTGAAGGACGGCGCGGTGAAGATCAACCCGCTGCCGCACCAGCCGGTGGTCAAGGACCTCGTGCCCGACCTCACGAATTTCTACGCGCAATATGCCTCGATCGAGCCGTGGCTGAAGACCACCACGCCGACGCCGCAGAAGGAATGGAAGCAGAGCCACGAGGACCGCGAAAAGCTCGACGGTCTCTACGAATGCATTCTCTGCGCCTGCTGCTCCACCTCATGCCCGAGCTATTGGTGGAACAGCGAACGCTTCCTCGGCCCCGCCGCCTTGTTGCAGGCCACCCGCTGGGTCAAGGACAGCCGCGACGAGGCGACCGGCGAACGGCTGGACAATCTCGAAGATCCGTTCCGGCTCTACCGCTGCCATACCATCATGAACTGCGCCAAGGCCTGCCCGAAGGGTCTCAATCCCTCCGAGGCGATCGCCGAACTCAAGCTGAAAATGGTCGAGCGGCAGATCTAGCCACGGCTTCGAATCACCCGGCCACACTAAAAACCCTCATCCTGAGGAGCGCGCTGTTTGCGAGCGTCTCGAAGGATGGCCGCACGCACCTGTCGCTTCATCCTTCGAGACGCGGCCTTAGAAGGCCGCTCCTCAGGATGAGGTCGTGTTCTAATTCGTCCGCTTTGCAAGCGTTGGAGTCACCGGCAAAACCGGCTATGCAGGCGGCGTCTCCGCTGCTCCCGCGAGGCTTTTCTTGACCACACCGACGCATCCTTCTGTTGCGACCGCGGCCAACGATCTGACGGCGCTGCCGTTCGGGGCGTTCGCACCGAACGCCGCGCAGCGGGCCATCATCGATCTTGCCCGGCGCACGCGGCTGAAGCGCGGCGCGTTCCGGCCGATGCTGTCGCGGCTGGTCAATCTGCTGCGCGCCGGCCCGGTCGACGTGCAATACCAGGGCGCTTCGTTCCGATTCTATCATCAGGCCAGCGCCACCGAACGCGGCGCCCTGTTCAATCCCGATTACAACATCGAGGAACTGGATTTCCTGCGATCGCATACCCGGCCCGGCGGCGTGTGCGTCGATGTCGGCGCCAATGTCGGCACCTACGCGATGCCGCTGGCGCGGCATGTCGGCGACAGCGGCAAGGTGATCGCGGTCGAGCCGCACCCTGTCACGCATGCACGGCTTTCGTTCAACCTCGCCGCCTCCGCCTTTACCCAAGTGGCGCTGGTTGCCGCCGCGGCCGGACCGTCCGACGGCGAACTGATGATCGAAACCGACGGCGGCAATCTCGGCGCCAGCCACATCGTATCAAGCGACCGCGCCGGCAACGCCATCAAGGTGCCGTCGCTGCGCCTGCAGCGCATCCTTGCAGAGGCCGGCGTCACCCACGTCGATGCGCTGAAGATCGATGTCGAGGGCTATGAGGACCGCGTGCTGACCGGTTTTTTCAGGCAAGCGCCGCCGTCGCTATGGCCGCGCGCGGTGGTCATCGAGCACCTCTCGCGCAACGAATGGCAGACCGATTGCATCGCCGACATGCGATCGCGGGGCTACGCCGAGGCCGGCAAGACCCGCAGCAATACGCTGCTGTTGAAAAAATAGCGCCCACTCATCCCGCGAGCGAGAGTTCCACGCCTCCGCGGGAGGGAACATCGCGGCACCCCTACCGTTATCGCTGGCTGAACCCGGATCAATCCCACGGCGGATTAGCAGAGCGGATTAACAGGGCGGATTACGATTCACGATGCACGCAATGCCAATTGAGCCTCCGGGAACCCCCCCGGCAACGCCGGGGAATCCCACCGAGCCGCCTCCCGAAGCGCCTCCGGGCCGTCCACGTCCGGAAGTGCCGCCGCCGCTGTACGAGCCCGGCGAACCACCGCGGCCCGATGAGTTGCCCGGCAAGATGCCGGACGAATTACCGGTACGCGGGCCGCCGGCGCCACCACCCGAAATCCCCGCGACCGACGGGCCGCGGCGGGGCCTGCGAGACTCGGCCTGAATGCGCAATGAACAACCGCGCCTGCAACCCCTTGCTGGAATGAAATAAAAAGCACTTTGGCGCTTTCGCCCGCCACAATCCGGCCTAATGGCTGGTCGTTGATCCCCCAGCCGGACCGCTCGGTTGTTGAATTTCCTGGCTGCCAGAACCTTTCCTAAGGATCTCAATCATCATGACACACCTTCGTCTCGTGCTACTCGCCACCACGGCTTTGACGGCGATGCAGTTCGCAAGCTCCGCATCGCACGCGCAGACAGCGTCGATCGTCGTCGCGCAGGCCAAGGAAGAACTGGGTCCCGACGGAAAGCCGAAGCACGGGCCAAAGGAGGTGCCGCCCAAGGAAGCGCCGCCCAAGGCTGGGCCACCGCCGCATGCCGCTCCGCCCTCACATCCCGCACCATCGCCGGCGCATCCGCAGCCCGAGATCGGCCGTCCGACGCCGCCAGCCCCGCCGGCTACCCCCAAGTCACCGACCGCGCCTTCTGCTCCGCCGGCCTTACACGAGCGCGAAGCGCCCGCCTTGCGCGAACATCAGCGCGAAGCGCCGGGCCGGACGCCTCAGGTCACACCGCAAACACAGACCCCGCCTGTGACACCCAATCGCGAGCGTGAAGCGCCGGCCTTGCGCGAACAGCAGCGCGAAGTGCCGGGCCGGACGCCTCAGGTCACACCGCAAACACAGACCCCGGCTGTGACACCCA
>JAGXAF010000188.1 GCA_018971675.1 Bradyrhizobium sp. | reverse complement strand
CACCGATCCTTCGCGCCCGGCAGCCGGGGTCCATAGCTGGGCTACTCAAACGCCGGCCAGACCAAATCAACGAACACTCTCAGGCTCGTCCGGATCGTCCGCGGTGGACATCACCACTCGACTTTGATCCTGAGTAAGGCGCGGATCCATCTCCCACGCTGGTACCGATGATTGCAAGTTCCAGGTAGCCATTCGTTAACCAGAGAATTTTCACTGGGCTTAAAACGATTCCCCTAAAGCAACGGTTGTTGCATCTCACCTTGCAGACCAAAGCATAAAGCATACAGGGCCTGCGGGTGGCTCGCGTTTCATGGGAGGACTCGTCCGTGGGTGCGCTGGAAGCTTCGGTCGACTCCGGGCTCGATACAGGATCAGGGACGATCGGGACTTACTTCCAGAGGTCCGGAATTTATGTCTTCCTGATTTCATTCGCATGCGTGTACTACCTTTCAAATGCCTCGCTCCTGCTTGCGCACTATGATCTGGGATGGCACCTCGCTGCGGGAGATCTGATCAGAGAGCGCGGCAACGTTCCTTTCCAGGATCCATGGTCGTTCACCCTTGGGGACAGGCAATGGTATAATTTGTCGTGGCTCTGGGACGTAATCGCCAGCTTCACGTATCAATATACGAAATTCGGCGGCCTCGTGCTTCTTACGGTCGCCTGTGGCGCAGTCATAGTCGGATATCTTACGTCCATCTGCTTAAGCAGCGGCGCTTCGGCCATCGCCGTTTGTATTTCGGTTTTTCTTGCGTGCCTGCTCTACCCGTCTTTTGGGACGGCCCCCAATATTTATCTCGCCGCTTCGCCAAACACACCGACTATGGTGTTCTGCGTGATTTTCTACGGGGAATGTCTAAGGAGAACGAGATGGTTCTTGTTGCCCGTAATGATGGTCCTTTGGGCCAATCTGCATGGCGGCTTTTTGCTTGGCTTTCCTGTCATAGGCATGTTTTGCTGCACGGCTTTGCTCAGGCGGGATTGGGCAAATTTCAGGATCTATGGCTTGGCGGGGATAGGCTGTTTCATTGCGATATTTATCAATCCTCTTGGCTGGCACATCTATGACGGCGTGACCGCCACCCTGGGCCACTTCGCGCAGGCGAACATCACCGAGTGGCAGTCTTATTATCAGAACATGACCATGCCGGAGAGCATCCCTGGCATCATCTATATTTTGGTATTTGTCGGCCTTGAACTGTACTTCAGAAACTCCCGCCCTGTTCCCTTGGAAGCACGGCTATTGTCGTGGCTCTTTTTGTTTTTGGGATTTTATCAATTCAGGTACATGTCGTTCTTCTTTATTTTCTCGACGACTACCCTGGCCCTCCACGTTGACCGGCTGCTGCCCAGGCAGCTGAAAAATTTAGAGGTCCAAAAGACGCTGCTGGCTGCAGGCGTAGTCGGAGCGTGCGCTCTGCCGCTGACTTACATGAAGATCGAGCCGACTCTCGGACTTCCGGAAATGCTTTCACAGCAGGACACGCAATACCTTCAATCGCACTTTTCGCACGCACGGCTTCTGAACCACTGGAACGTTGGCGGACTCCTGATTTTCCGTACCAGAGGCACTGTGCCCGTTTTCGTCGATGGTCGGGCAGCTACGGCCTATCCCGATTCATTGCTGCACGACTATTTCAAACTGGTCGAATGGGAAATTGACGAGAAGGCCTGGGACACAGTGCTTGAGAAATATAAAATCGACGCGGTACTCTGGGTGAAGGCGCATGAACAGCTAAGGCGGTTTCTCGTGGACAAGAGAGGCTGGAAGGAACAATACGCGGGAGCGTATGAAAGTATTTATGTCCGGCCATGACGCCCGCGAACAGTCTTTCAACGTGACGTGCATGATCAAGGCGCCGGCTGGTCAGGCGCCGATCGCGGTCGGCAAAGCCGTCTGGTCCCGGCACGGCCGGTGTCAGGCTGGCACAGGCTAGCGAACCCCAGCCGAATGATTTGCAGGAAATTCGGGGTGCATCGTGCCGCGGGAACGATGGACGCGCGCATTTTTTGTTCCCCGCCAGGCGTCCGCCTTTCGGCCGACAGATGACTTCCGCGAACCGTTGCACCGCCCTATAATCCCGTCGGAAGGAATGCCATGATTCACGTTTGCTCGCTTGCCGCTCTCCCGGAGACCGTCAAGGCTACCGGCGCCAGCCACGTCCTGACGGTGATGGCGAGAGTCGAACAGGTGCAGCGACCGCAATCGGTGCTCGAGGCCAATCACCTGAAGGTCGCGGTCGACGACATCAACGAGCAGATGGAGGGTTTCGTCGCGCCCTCCGAAATCCATGTCGAACAGGTGCTGAACTTCGTGCGGGGCTGGGACCGCCGCGCGCCGATGGTGGTGCACTGCTACGCCGGCATCAGCCGCTCGACCGCCAGCGCATTTGCCGCCGCCTGCATGCTCAACCCGCATCGTGACGAGATCGCGATCGCCCGGCAGATCCGGGCCGCCTCCCCGGTCGCATCGCCGAACCGGTTGATCGTCAGCCTCGCCGACAAGGCGCTCGGGCGCGAGGGCCGGATGCTGCGCGCGCTCGAGGAAATGGGTCCGGGCGATCTGCGGGTCGAGGGCCGTCCGTTCCGCGTCGACCTCGACTGACTTTCATGTGTCTTTTCCGATCCCGGGTTCTTGCCAGAGCGTTTTCGAGCGAAGTGGATACCGGTTCGCGTAAAGACAACGCGTCAAAACAAGAATCTGGAGCCCCGTTCCGATTCTATCGGAACGGGGCTCTAGGTTGGGCTGCGGGATGTGACGGACTTCGGATTCGGGGCATCGGATGAGCGAAAAGCCTTTGACACCGATCGAAATCGGGCTGACCGCCGCCATTGTCGCGATCGAAGGCAACGAGCCGCTGGTCCTGATCGCCCACGGCAGCGACGGCGACCAACGCGCGGGCTTGCCGTTCGGTCCGTTCGACGCGGTGGCCCACCGCACCTTCGAGATCGGCCTGCGCGCCTGGGTGGAAGAACAGGCCGGATTGCATCTCGGTTATGTCGAACAGCTCTACACCTTCGGTGATCGCGGCCGCCATACCAAGGCCGGCGACACCGACGCGCATATGGCCTCGATCGGCTACCTCGCGCTGACGCGGGCGGCCGACAATGCTTCGCAAGGGGCCTCCTTCGAACCCTGGTATCGCTACTTCCCGTGGGAAGACTGGCGGGAGTCCCGGCCCGAGATCATCGAGCGCAGCATGCTTCCGGCACTTGAGGACTGGGCGGCGCAGGCCGAGACAGCCGGCAGCACCCGCGCGCTGAGCCGCAAGGATCGCTTCCGGCTGTATTTCGGCGCCGGGGACGGGCATTGGGACGAGGAGCGCGTGCTCGACCGCTATGAGTTGCTCTACGAAGCCGGATTGATCGAAGAAGCGCGGCGCGACGGCCGGCCGGCGGCGCTGGCGCGCCCGGCGATGCCCAGCCTCGGCGTGCCGATGCGCTTCGACCACCGGCGCATTCTGGCGACCGCGATCGCGCGGTTGCGCGCCAAGCTGAAATACCGCCCGGTGGTGTTCGAACTTTTGCCGCCGGAATTCACGCTTACTGAATTGCAGCGGACCGTGGAGGCCGTTTCGGGGCGGCATCTGCACAAGCAGAATTTCCGCCGGCTGGTGGAATCCGGTGCGCTGGTCGAACCAACCGGCGTGATGTCAACCCAAACCGGGGGGCGGCCCGCCGCATTATTTCGATTTCGGCGCGAGGTTCTGCAGGAGCGGCCGGCGCCGGGTCTTCGAGTTCGCGGCCGGCGCTGAGAAGTCTCTATTGGAATAGCCGCATCACTCGGTCGTGCGGCGCAGTTCCAGCGCGCTTTCCGATTTCGCGGCCCCAGGTCGTGTTCCCGACCGGACTGGCTCGATGGCAGCGCTCTCGACTCGCGGCGTTTCCACGCGCGCCGATACCTCGGTTCGTGGCGATTCCGCCCGATGCCGCAAACGCGGCCGCGCAACCGCGCGGGCCATCAGCATCTGGGCGGCGCCGCCCTGGTGATGGAAGTCGCAATAGGCGAAGCTCATACCCGACACCGAGCCCCGAAAGCTGACTTCATCTTTCTTGTCGAGATTGAAACACGGTTCAAACGGAATGCCCTTGATCGACGCGCACACCGACTGACCGCGAACCTGAAGCGTGTTGCCTGGCAGCCGGATGTGGCGAACCGGACCGGTGCCCGAAAACTGCACCGAACCGATCGCACCCATGTCATCAAGGATCCGACCCGCGCCGCGGGTTCCGTCGAAACAGGTGAATGCGAATATCCTGCCGGACACGAACCTGCGGGCTTCGTCGGCGTTCATCATCCCGGCGAGCGCAGGGACGATCATCGCACCGGCCGTGATCGTTCCCAACACCAAACGCGCAAGCATGCTGCAACTCCAACTCTCACCGAGCGCGGGTAACCGCCAGACGCTTCTTTACCCGCTGCTTACCATAACAACCATGGCAACATTGGAGCAGGTTCGTTGGTAAAGTCTGAACGCCGTTAGCGAATTTTTACCACAATTCGACCGCGGACCTGGCCGGCGAGGATTTTGGCCCCTGCCCCGATAACTTCATCCAGGCCAATTTCATGAGTAATTTCAGCAAGTTTCGTTCGGTCCAGGTCGCTGGCCAGGCGGCTCCAGGCTGCCTTGCGCAGTCCGATCGGACACATCACGGAATCGATGCCCAACAGACAGACGGCGCGCAAAATAAACGGCGCGACCGAGGATGGCAGGTCCATACCGGCGGCCAGGCCGCAGGCGGCGATGGCACCCCCATATTTCGTCATCGATAGCAGATTGGCGAGCGTGGTCGACCCCACGCTGTCGATGCCCCCGGCCCAGCGCTCTTTCGCCAGCGGCTTGGCCGGACCCGAAAGCTCGCTGCGATCGATCACTTCAGCCGCGCCGAGGCCTTTCAGATAGTCCGCTTCCGATAGCCGGCCGGTCGAGGCGATGACGTGATAACCGAGTTTCGAGAGTACCGCGGTCGCGACCGAGCCGACGCCGCCGGCGGCGCCGGTAACAACGATCGGACCATGCTTGGGCGTCAAGCCATGTTTTTCCAGCGCCAGCACCGAGAGCATTGCGGTGTAGCCGGCGGTGCCGATTGCCATCGCCTCGCGCGTCGACATGCCCTCGGGCAGGCGCACCAGCCAATCACCCTTGACGCGTGCCTTCTCGGCATAGGCGCCAAGATGGGTCTCGCCCATGCCCCAGCCGTTGCAGATCACCTTGTCGCCGGCCTTCCATTGCGGATGCGACGACTGCTCGACGGTGCCCGCGAAATCGATGCCCGCGATCATCGGGAAGCGGCGCACCACCGGCGCCTTGCCGGTGACGGCGAGACCGTCCTTGTAGTTCAACGTTGACCATTCGACCTCGACCGTGACGTCGCCCTCCATCAACTCGGCTTCGTCAAATCGGGTGAGTGCGGCGGTCGTGCTTTTTTCCGCCTTGTCGATCCTGATCGCCTTGAACATTGCCAACGCCAACTCCTCACCAATGAATGGTTCGAATTTCCTCAGATTGAACGGATCAGGCCGGTTGTGCAACCGCACGCGCGACTGGCTGCTCGACGATCGGCAGATTGACCAGCGCCGACATCACGCCGAAAGCCACCGACAGCCACCAGATAGGCGTGTACGAACCGAATTTCTCGAACACGACTCCGCCGAGCAGCACGCCGAGGAACCCGCCGACCTGATGGCTGAAGAACGCGAAGCCGTACAGCGTCGCAAGCCAGCGTGTTCCGAACATCAGCGCAACCAGGCTCGAGGTCGGGGGTACCGTCGAGAGCCAAGTCAGGCCGGTTACGACACCGAACGCGACCGCCGAGAATGTCGTGACCGGGAACGAGATGAATGCCACGATCGTCAGCGCGCGGATTAAATAAATCGCCGACAGGATATAGCGTTTCGGAAGCCGGTTTTGCAGCCATCCGACATTGAACGATCCGATGATGTTGAAGAGACCGACCGCTGCAATCACCCAGCCACCGGTCTGCACCGGCAAGCCGCGGTCGACCAGATAGGCCGGCAGATGCACCGTGATGAAAGCAAGCTGAAATCCGCAGGTAAAAAAGCCGAGCACCAACAGTACGTAGGAGCGGTGGCCAAACGCCTCGGCGAGCGCCTGCCTGAAGCCTTGCTGTTCCGTCACAGGGGCGGTCGAGTCCGATGGCCGAGTCGCCAGCGCCAACGACAGCGGCACCACCAGCAACATCAGACCGGCAAACACGCTCAGTGCGGTCGGCCAGCCGAAATTGTCGAGCATGGCGACCCCGAACGGCGCGAACAGGAATTGCCCGAACGATCCGGCCGCGGTGCCGGCGCCGAGGGCGATGCCGTGCCACTGCGGCGGCAGAAGTTTTCCAAACGCCGAAAGCACGAGATTGAACGAACAGCCGGATAATCCAAAGCCGATCAGGACGCCCGCACTAAGGTCGAGCGAAAACGGCGTCGCCGCGTAACGCATCGCGATCAGGCCCGCGGCATAGAGCAGCGCACCCGCGGAAATCACCCGAACGGTACCGAAGCGGTCAGCGATGGCGCCGGAGATCGGCTGGCCGAGACCCCACACCAGGTTTTGAATCGCGAGCGCCAGACCGAAGACATCGCGGCCCCAGGAGAATTCGCGGCTCATCGGCTGCATGAAAAAGCCGAGGGTGGCGCGCGGCCCGAAAGTCAGCATACCGATCAGGCAACCGCAGACCACAATCACCAGCGGCGTGCGCCATGTCGCTGCCGTGACGACCGCATTGCGTTCAGTTGCAGCCATGTCATTCCTCGGTATCGAGCTTGATCGCAGGACTTTCGGCGCGGCTTGGCGCGAC
>JAGXAF010000011.1 GCA_018971675.1 Bradyrhizobium sp. | reverse complement strand
GGCGTGGCCAGCGTCACCAGCCCGGCGCCGGCCCGCAATGCCCCCCGCGCCGACATTCGCGCGGCACCGGTCGTCATGACATCGCCCGAGACAATGACGGCGTGCCCGCGGCTATATTTGTGCCCGTCGACCTGCGGCACCGGAAAAGCGCTGCGCCAGACCTCCGGGGTGTTCTCAAAAGTCTGTGGTGCGATCTCGCCAAGCACCTGGGCTTCGATACCGATATCGGCCACGCGGACCCGGCCGCAATGCAGCCTGCCCGGCAGCAACAGATGCGCGGGCTTCTGCCGGAAGAAGGTCACGGTTTCGGTGGCACGGACGGCCGCCCCCATCACGGCGCCGGTAGTGCCATTGATGCCGCTCGGCAGATCAACGCTCAAGACCGGCGCCCCGTTGGCGTTGATCGCCTCAATCATATCGAAAGGATCGTCCTTCACCGGCCGGTCGAGACCGGCACCGAACATCGCATCGATGATCAAGGCCGGCCTCCCGATCGCCTGCGGATTGAACGGCAGCACCGGATGTTTCCATCCGCGCGCCGCCGACGCCGCATCGCCCTGCAGGCTATCGCGGTCGCACAGCAGAATGACCGAAACCTCGCGGCCGCGCGCAGCCAGTTCGGCCGCGGCCACCAACCCGTCGCCGCCATTGTTGCCGCCGCCGGCCACGACCAGGATCGGCCCCTCGTCCACAAGCTCCATCGCGGCCTGCGCCACGGCCTGGCCCGCACTGAGCATCAGCGCGAAGCCGGGCGTTCCGGCGGCAATGGCGAGCCGATCGGCGCGCTCCATTTCAGCCGTGGTCAAAACTTCCATGCCAAATTCCTGATCTAACCGCCTCATTCCAAGGCAAATTGCCGGTCTCGCGAGGTTCTAATCCCTCGAGTGCACATCGATTGGGCTATTTGCCTAACCATTAGGCGGCCGGCATTGTAAATCTCTCCTGCCAAACTCCGGCGGTTAGGTGCTAACCGTCTGATAAACAATTAAAAATCTGGCGCCCTAATAACTTGGCATAGACCCTGCTTTTGAGAAAGCCGACTCTCTGGCAATGAAGCCAGCTCTGGAATCCCGCTCCGCGTCGTCCGGTTAGCCGGCGACGAATGAGCACGGACCGCCCGCCAGAACAACCCTTCGAACCACCAGCACACCAAGGCGCCATGTCGACAAAGCCGCGCTCAAAAATAGCGAAATGCCCGGGAGACATTCAGTGAAAAAAATAGAAGCCATCATCAAGCCGTTCAAGCTCGACGAGGTGAAAGAAGCGCTTCAGGAAGTCGGACTGCAGGGCATCACCGTTACCGAAGCCAAGGGGTTCGGCCGGCAGAAGGGGCACGCCGAACTGTACCGTGGCGCGGAATACATCGTGGACTTTCTTCCCAAGGTCAAAATCGAGATCGTGATCTCTGACGACCTGGTCGAAAAAGCGATCGACGCGATCCGTCGCGCGGCCCAGACCGGCCGTATCGGCGACGGCAAAATCTTCGTGTCCAATATCGAGGAAGCCATTCGCATTCGAACGGGGGAATCCGGGCTGGACGCTATCTGAGCCGGGTGCTATCCCGCAAGTCGTTACTTAAAAACAAGAAAACAAGGCTGCTCCCGCCGCCGAATTGTTTACGAAATCTCACCATCACCTGAAAACCGACCGGCAGCCAAGAGGGGTATTCATGAAGACCGCCAAAGACGTCCTGAAATCGATCAAGGACAACGACGTCAAATACGTCGACCTGCGTTTCACTGATCCACGCGGCAAGTGGCAGCATGTTACGTTCGACGTCGGCATGATCGAGGACGAGACGTTCGCCGAAGGCGTGATGTTCGACGGTTCGTCGATCGCGGGCTGGAAGGCGATCAACGAATCCGACATGTGCCTGATGCCCGATCCCGTCACCGCGACCCTGGATCCGTTCTTCGCGGAAACCACCATGGTCATCACCTGCGATGTGCTGGAGCCGACCACCGGCGAGCCGTATAACCGCGATCCGCGCGGCATGGCCAAGAAGGCGGAAGCCATGGTCAAGTCGATGGGTGTCGGCGACACCGTGTTCTTCGGGCCGGAAGCCGAATTCTTCGTATTCGACGACGTCCGCTTCCAGACAACGCCGTACAACACCGGCTTCAAGCTGGATTCTTCAGAACTACCGATCAATTCGGACACCGAATATGAGGGCGGCAACCTCGGTCATCGCATCCGAACCAAGGCCGGCTACTTCCCGGTACCGCCGCAGGATTCGGTGCAGGACATGCGTTCGGAAATGCTTGGCGCGATGGCCAAGATGGGCGTCAAGGTCGAGAAGCATCACCACGAGGTGGCATCCGCCCAGCACGAACTCGGCATGAAATTCGACACGCTGACGCTGATGGCCGACCAGATGCAAATCTACAAATACTGCATCCACCAGGTCGCGCATGTCTACGGCAAGACCGCCACCTTCATGCCGAAGCCTGTTTATGGCGACAACGGCTCGGGCATGCACTGCCATCAGTCGATCTGGAAGGACGGCAAGCCGGTGTTCGCCGGCAACAAATACGCCGACCTGTCGGAGACCTGCCTGTCCTACATCGCCGGCATCATCAAGCACGCCAAGGCGATCAACGCCTTCACCAACCCCTCGACCAACTCCTACAAGCGCCTGGTCCCCGGCTACGAAGCGCCCGTGCTGCTCGCCTACTCCGCGCGCAACCGCTCAGCCTCTTGCCGTATCCCCTATACCTCCAATCCCAAGGCCAAGCGCGTCGAGGTGCGCTTCCCCGACCCGATGGCCAACCCGTATCTGGGTTTCGCCGCGATGCTGATGGCTGGCCTCGACGGCATCAAGAACAAGCTCGATCCCGGCTCGGCGATGGACAAGGATCTCTACGACCTGCCCAAGGAAGAGCTGAAGGCGATCCCGACGGTGTGCGGTTCGCTGCGCGAGGCGCTCGAGAATCTCGACAAGGACCGCGGCTTCCTGAAGAACGGCGGCGTGTTCGATGACGATTTTATCGACAGCTATATCGAACTGAAGATGACCGAAGTCGAGCGTTTCGAAATGACCCCACATCCGGTCGAATTCGAGATGTATTACTCGCTGTAATCGACTGGCGCCGCCAAGGCATGGCAAGAGAATGGAAGGGCGTCCGAAATGGACGCCCTTTTTTCGTCACCTGGATGGTATTCTTGTTTTGACGCGTTTCTTCACGCGAACCGGTATCCACCCACGGATCAAGTCCGAGGGCTTGCTTCGCTCGAAAACGCTCTACCGCTGCCGGGTAGCCTGCACCGCTGCGCCAAACGCCTCAAAAAGCGCGCGATTGATCGGATTGCGTTGCGGATCGTATTCCGCATGCCATTGCACCCCGAGCGCGAAACCGGGGGCATCGGCGATACGGATTGCCTCGATGGTTCCGTCTTCGGCGACGCCCTCGATGACAACGCGTTCACCCGGCTCCAGGATGCCTTGCCCGTGCAGCGAATTGACGCGAATGGTCTCGCGGCCGAGCAGCTTTGCGAAAGCGCCACCCGGGATAAGGCTGACATCGTGGCGGTCGGCAAAGATCACCTTGGGATCGGGATGGATTTCGCCATTTTCAAGTCGCGGCATCCGGTGATTCATACGGCCGGGCAATTCGCGGATCTCGGGATGCAGCGAACCGCCGAAGGCAACATTCATTTCCTGCAAGCCGCGGCAGATACCGAACAGTGGCACGCCGCGGGCGACGCAGGCTTCCGACAAGGCCAGCGCCACATCGTCGCGATGGATGTCATAGGGTTCGTGCCTGGCGTGCGGCTCGGTCTTGAAGCGGGTCGGGTGAACGTTGGCTCGCGCGCCGGTCAACACGATGCCATCAACCGCATCCAGCAGCGCGCCGATATCTGTAATTTCGGGCGAGCCGGCAAACATCAACGGCAGCGCACCTGCAACCTCCGCGACCGCGCGGAGATTCCGCTCGCCGACCATCTGTGTCGCGAAGCGATTTTCGATGCGATAGGCGTTTCCGATCACACCGACGACCGGCCGTCTCATGGCTCCACTTTCCAGGTCTCATTCCCGGTCTCAGCCTCAATCCCAGGCCAGGATCGTCTGCACCGGGCTTGTATCCAGTCGATCATGCCCGCCTGCTATCGCCGGATCAACATTTTATGCCGCCTTTCATGCCCGCAACGATCATGGGCCGCTGGCTGGCCGTGAGCCAGGTGCCGTGGGCTTGCTCCCCTTCCCGGCTTGATCTCGCGCCTGTTTGACGAAAGAGTACGAGCCGAACAGACCTCAAACAAGGAAGTCATTTGCCGGTGCCGATTGACGATGGTGTTTCCGCCCGCAGCGATCTGGCATGGGCGATATCGGTGGGCGGCATCGGCGTGGCCGGATTTGCCGCGCTGTTGCTGTTTATGTGGCATTTCGCAGCCACCCTGTTTCTGATCTTCGCCGGCATTCTGCTCGGCGTCGCGCTTAATGCCATGACCAATCTGCTCGGCCGCGCGATCCGACTTCCCCATGCCCTGCGGCTGGTTGTCGTCTGCCTGGTCTTGGCAGGCCTGTCGGGAGGCGTGGTGTTTCTCGGCGGTTCCACCATCGCGCGACAGGCTACGGCGCTGAGCGAAACGATCAAATCGCAATTAACAAGCGTCAAAGCCTTTCTGGAGAAAAACGGGATCGATGCCAGCTATTTCGAACTCGGCAATGCCTCCGCCACGTCAACGTCCTCCTCTTCCCCGGCGACACCCGGCGCGCCTACGACACGCAATTTGCCGAGCGCGAGCACCATCGCTTCCAGTGGTGGCGCAATTGTCAGCCAGACCTTGAGGCTGCTACTTGGCGCGGTCAGCGCCGTCGGCAATTTCTTTATCGTGTTGTTCCTCGGACTGACCTTCGCCGCGCAGCCAAGCGTCTACCGCAATGGGCTTTTGTTCATGGCGCCTGAGCGGCATCGTGCCCTCGCAACCGCCATCTTGGATCGGATCAGCGATACGCTGGAGCGCTGGTTGATCGCGCAGATGCTGACCATGACGGCGGTTTTCCTGGTGACCTGGGTTGGGCTTGCGCTGATCGGCATCGAGAGTTCGTTCATCCTGGGCATCCAGGCCGGCCTGCTCGCCTTCATCCCCACCGTCGGCGCCCTGCTCGCCGGGACGATCGTGGTGCTGGCAAGCCTTGCGTCCGGATGGGTCGCCGCGCTGAGCGCGTTCATCCTGTTCCTCGGCGTGCATGCGCTCGAGAGCTATGTCCTGACGCCGATCATCCAGCGGCAGGCACTCGACATTCCTCCGGCCACATTATTCGGGTTCCAGATCCTGCTCGGCGTGGTATTCGGAATCTGGGGGCTGGCGCTGGCGCTGCCCTTGATGGCGATCGCAAAAGTCATCATCGACTATTTCAAGGCCGGGGGAATCTCGCGGGAAACGGCTCCAACCTGAGGCGCCCCTCAGGTCACCAGCACCGTCTCGGTGTGCTCCACCTCCGGCGGTGCGGCAAAATATTGACCGACCAGACCGCGCCATGCGGCAAAGTCTTCAGAGCCCCTGAAATCGACGGTGTGATTTTCCAGCGTCTCCCATTTGGCCATCAGCCGATAGCGCGACGGCCTCTCGACCGACCTGTGGAGCTCGAACCCCTTGCCCCCTTTGGCGCGCAGGAACAGCGGCCGAGCCTTTGCGACCGCCTCTTCGAAATCCTTTTCGGTGCCGGGCTTGACGTCGATTTGGGCGATTTCGGTGATCATCGAGAATGGCCCTCCGATTGAGAGCCGTTTTTCTAGCCCAACCGCCGTCAAAGAAAAAGGCGGTGCCATGGCGGCAACCTTACGATGCCCAAGTCCTGTTTCCGACCGCGCGCGGAACCAATCAATTCAAAAGCAGCACGGAGCCTGCCAACAACAACGAACAGCCAATGAATATCAGAATCGGCCAGCGGCCGCGCGGATGATTGTAGCGGCCCTGCGCGCGCCGTTCCGAGATCAGCGCACTCTCATATTCGTCCGAGTTCGAGAACAGGCAGGCAAATCCTCCACGTGCAGATTTTGCGTCGGCTTCGAGCGACACCAGGACGGCCTGAGCGTTTCGTCTTCGCGGAGAGTCCATAGTCGTTAGAATATGGAGCGAATGGTAAACGGCTGGTTACCACGAGCGGTTTTGCGCTATACGAGGCCGGCAATGGCCGGCCGCTGCGCGTTGCTGGCAAGGCCCGCGGTCTTGCGCCGCCAATGTTCCAGCGATAACGGCAGTTCCTCAGCGGCCTCGACGCGATTTCGTCCCCCGCGCTTGGCCTGGTACAGCGCGGTGTCGGCAGCCGCCAGCAGCACCTCCAGTTCGGTACCCGCCGGGCCGCCGGCAACGCCGATGCTGACGGTGGTATCGACCGGGCCGTCGTCGACCGCAATTCCCGACGCTTCGAATGCCTCGCGCACGCGCTCGGCCGCCAGCACACCTTCCTCCAGCGAACAGGGCAGCAATGCCGCGAACTCCTCACCGCCGATGCGTCCCGACAGATCGCTGATCCGCAGCGCATTGGTCACGATCGTGGAGAACAGCTTGAGAATCTCGTCGCCCGCAGGATGGCCGAAGCGGTCATTGATCGACTTGAAATGGTCGATATCGAAGATCAGCACCGTCACCGGGCGGCCAGCATTCGCCTCGCGCTCGATCACGCGCGCGGTAGCCTCGGAAAAGCCGCGGCGATTGAACATGCCGGTCAGCGGGTCCATCGAGGCCGCGGTCTTGTGCGCGGTCACCGCGCGCTCCGACACCAGCATGAAAATGACGAACACGGTGCCGACCGCATAGAGCACGAGCTCAATGGAGAATATCGTCACCCAGATGCTGCTGCCGAACTGCGCGTCGTGCGGGCGCAGGAAACCACCGAGCAGGATCGGCAGCATCAGTGCCACGCCGTGCAGAGCCGGCACCCCGACCGCGGGCCAGCGTTTTTGCAGCGTCCGGCGGCGCTCGGTCCACAACTCCGAGGCCGTCAGCGCGGCATAGACAGCGACAATGCCGGCGCCGATCGTCATGCGCATCGCGGCAGCCTGCGGCGCCAGCATCATGACCACGGCGATCCAGATGATTGCTCCCAGCGCAAGGCCCGGCAGGTTGGGGCTACGGCCGTGAAACACCCGCGACGCATTCCAGACCATGCCGCAGGCAAGGAAGCCGACCGAGGTCAGCGCCAGTGAAAGCATTCCGCCAAATGCGTTGCCTCCCAGCATGTTTCCAGCCAGCGTCCAAAGCGCGACCGATGTTGCACCGAGCAGATAGGCTGTTCCCCACCATTTCAGCGCAGGGATATTCTCCTGCCTGCCGAAAAACATCAGCATGGCTCCAAGCATTGCCGCCATCATGGAGGCGACAAGATAAACCGTCGAGATATCTAGAACCATGGATGCGCTGCCAGTCCGAGTTTTGCGCGCTGAGGCGAAATCGGACGACACGCATCAGCACCGGCAAAGCCTAGGACGGGCATGTTGGCAATCCGTTTGCTCGAGGCCGCAAGTTTTCAGAAAAAATTGCTTCTATTCATTGTCAAATAAGCAGCTGATGTCACCGGACATAACAATGTACTGAATTGAACACGCGAAAAGCTCCGATGCCGCTTACGATGCCTTGTCGCAGCCGGCCCCCTAAAAAGCAAAAAAGGCGCCCGAAAGCGCCCTCCGAAGTCTTGTGCATGCTGCTCTTGCAGCAAATTTTAGCGAAGCAATTAGCGCTTCGAGAACTGGAACGACTTGCGCGCCTTGGCCCGGCCGTACTTCTTGCGCTCGACCACGCGCGAGTCGCGGGTCAGGAAGCCGCCCTTCTTCAGAACGCCGCGCAGGTCCGGTTCGAAATAGGTCAGTGCCTTGGACAAGCCGTGGCGTACGGCCCCTGCCTGCCCCGAAAGACCCCCGCCGGCCACGGTGCAGACCACGTCGTACTGACCGGTACGTGCAGCGGCAACCAGCGGCTGCTGGATCATCATCCGCAATACCGGGCGAGCGAAATAGACTTCGACTTCACGGGCGTTAACGGTGACCTTGCCGGCGCCCGGCTTGATCCAAACCCGGGCAACCGCGTCCTTGCGCTTGCCGGTAGCATAGGCGCGGCCAAACTTGTCGACCTTCTTCACGTATTTCGGAGCTTCCGGAGCCGCGGTCTTCAACGCCGACAACTGATCGAGAGACTGCATGGTATCGGACATCTTATGCGACCCTCATGTTCTTGCGATTCATTGCTGCGACGTCGAGCGTTTCGGGCTGCTGCGCTTCGTGCGGATGCTCGGCGCCGGGATAGACGCGCAGATTGCGGAGTTGCACGCGACCGAGCGGGCCGCGCGGAATCATCCGCTCGACCGCCTTTTCGACCACGCGCTCGGGGAAGCGACCCTCGAGGATCGACTTCGCGGTGCGCTCCTTGATGCCGCCAATGAAACCGGTGTGATTATGATAGACCTTGTTGTCGCGCTTGCGACCGGTCAGCACCGCGTGCGCCGCGTTGATGATAATGACGTGGTCACCACAATCGACATGAGGCGTGTAAGTGGGAAGGTGCTTGCCCCGGAGCCGCATCGCGACCAGGGAGGCAAGCCGTCCGACCACCAGACCCTTGGCGTCGATCAGAACCCACTTCTTCGTCACCTCGGCGGGCTTGGCCGAAAACGTTTTCATGTGTGAAAATCCGTGAAAATGGCAATCGGCGCGAAGCGCGCCGATTGCGCGCGTTTCTAGATAGTCTCATCGCCAAGGTCAATGCTGATTGACCATTATTATCAACGTAAAAACAATGGCTTACAAATATTGTATCATATTACCGTGAAAACTACTAAGTCGTTGGAATGGAATAGGTCGAGGTCACGTGCGCAATCGGGTCAGGGGATGTCCCCGACAGCAGGCTGACCTCTCCGACCGCCAGCCGCTTGCCCAGCTTCAACAGCCGCGCCGCCGCCAGCACATCCCGCCCCGGCTGGCCCTTCCGCAGGAAATTGATGTTGAGATTGGTCGTTACCGCGAGCCCGATCGGACCGATGGCCGACAGCAGCACCACGTACATGGCAAGATCCGCCAGCGTCATCAGCGTTGGTCCGGACACCGTTCCGCCCGGCCGCAACATCCGGTCGCTGTAGCGCTGGCGAAGCAGACAAGATTGACCATCGACGCTTTCGATCGCGATATCGCCGGCGCTGAAGGCTTGAGGAAACTCGATATGGAGAAACTGCTCGAGTTCCGCCACGCTCATTTTTGCCATTGTCATATCGCGCACCCGCCCTCGCCTGCGGCCGTCTGTTACATTAAGATAACGGCCTCGCCCACCCGGATATTGTCATGACTGGTCAGACTGTCCGCGCCACGACGCAGCAATCGCCGATCCTGCTGCGTGAAAAAATCGATAGCATCGCCCTGCTCACGCTCAATCGCCCCGCGGCCCGCAACAGCCTGTCCGAAGGACTGATCGGCGAACTGCACGACGCGCTCGATCAGATTCGCGACGACAGGAATGTGCGCGCGGTCGTGATCGCCGCCAACGGCCCGGCTTTTTCCGCGGGCCACGACTTGAAGGAATTGACCGCGCGCCGCAGCGATGCCGATCGCGGACGGGCCTATTTCGCGCAGATCATGAACGCCTGCAGCGCAATGATGCAGGCGGTCGTGCACCTGCCGAAGCCCGTGGTCGCGGCCGTCCAGGGTATCGCCACCGCAGCGGGCTGTCAGCTCGTGGCAAGCTGCGATCTCGCGGTCGCCTCGGAAGCCGCGGGCTTTGCCACGCCGGGCGTCGATATCGGGCTGTTCTGTTCGACTCCGATGGTGGCGCTGTCGCGCAACGTCCCGCGCAAGCAGGCCATGGAAATGCTGCTTACCGGTGAGCCGATTTCCGCGAGCCGGGCGCTCGACATCGGCCTCGTCAATCGCGTCGTCACCGCCGGCGCTGAGCGGGATGCCGCGATAGAGCTTGCGAAAAAGGTCGCGCTGAAATCTGCCTACACGGTCAAGCTGGGCAAGGCCGCGTTCTATCGCCAGGCCGAAATGAGCCTTGCCGATGCCTATCGTTATGCGGCAGAGGTAATGACCGAAAACATGATGGCCCGCGACGCGGAGGAAGGCATCGGCGCCTTCATCGAGAAGCGCGCGCCGAAATGGCAGGACGAGTAGAAGCCTCGCCACCGTCATTGCGAGCGCAGCGAAGCAATCCAGTGCCACGCGAAACTGGATTGCTTCGTCGCTGCGCTCCTCGCAATGACGCAAGAAAGAACCCGACCGAATGAACCATGACGCTTATCTCGACAGCTACATCCGCGAAATCCTCAACACCGTGAAGTCCATCGCGATGGTCGGCGCCTCGCCGGTCAACGTCCGGCCGAGCTATTTCGCCTTCAAATATCTGGCGCAGCGCGGTTATGACATGATCCCGGTCAATCCGGGCCACGTCGGCAAGAGCCTGCTCGGCAAACCCTTCGTCGCCTCGCTCGCCGATATCGGCCGTCCCGTCGACATGATCGATATCTTCAGGAATTCAAGCCGCATCCCGCCCGTGGTCGATGAAGCGCTGAAGCTTGTGACATTGCCGAAAGTGATCTGGATGCAGCTCGGCGCGCGGGATGACGAGGCGGCCGCGAAGGCGGAAGCCGCAGGCATCAAGGTAGTAATGAATCGCTGCCCCAAGATCGAATATGGAAGGTTGTCCTCGGAGATTTCCTGGATGGGCGTCAATTCCCGAACGCTGAGTTCAAAGCGTGCGCCGATACCGACCCAGGGGATGCGGCTTTCGCTGAACCGGACCAGCGTCAGCGGCGGCGAGACCGCCGCGTCCGATCGCGCCGCGAAAGACAAGAACGACCTTTCGTGACGCCATGGTCGGCGAAGCCGGATTTCCCGGTAGCGGGCAGGAATTGCCGGGCATCCGGCCGCCTTGACTGCAACGGCCTCTGCCGCGATTGTTTCTCGTTCCCTATGCTCATCTTGCGGATGCGGCTCGCACAAAGGAAACAAGCATGACCGATCGCCTTCCCGGATTTTCCACGCTCGCGGTGCATGCGGGCGCGCAGCCCGATCCCACTACGGGGGCACGGGCGACGCCGATCTATCAAACCACGTCGTTCGTGTTCAACGACGCCGATCACGCCGCCTCGCTGTTCGGGCTGCAAGCGTTCGGCAACATCTATACCCGCATCGGTAACCCGACCAACGCGGTACTGGAAGAGCGCGTTGCTGCCCTCGAAGGCGGCACCGCGGCGCTCGCAGTGGCCTCTGGTCACGCCGCCCAGGTGGTGGTGCTGCAGCAATTGCTGAGACCTGGTGACGAGTTCATCGCGGCGCGCAAACTGTATGGCGGATCAATCAACCAGTTCACCCATGCCTTCAAGAGCTTTGGCTGGAACGTGATGTGGGGCGACCCCGATGACATCGGCAGCTTCGAACGCGCGGTCACGCCGCATACCAAGGCGATCTTTATCGAGTCCATCGCCAATCCTTCCGGCAGTGTCACCGACATCGCGGCGATCTCGGCAATCGCGCGCAAGGCCGGTGTACCGCTGATCGTCGACAACACGCTGGCGACGCCCTACCTGATCCGGCCGATCGACCATGGCGCCGACATCGTCGTGCATTCGCTGACGAAATTCCTCGCGGGTCACGGCAACTCGCTGGGCGGAATCATTGTGGATGCAGGTACCTTCGACTGGTCGAAGGGCAACAAATATCCGATGTTGAGCGAGCCGCGGCCCGAATATCACGGCATACGGATCCATGAGACCTTTGGCAATTTTGCCTTCGCGATAGCCTGCCGCGTGCTTGGCCTGCGCGATCTCGGTCCGGCGCTGTCGCCGTTCAATGCATTCCTGATACTGACCGGTATCGAAACCCTGCCGCTGCGGATGCAGAAGCACTGCGAGAACGCCAGGGCGGTCGCGGAATTCCTGGCGGGTCACGCAAAGGTGGCGGCGGTCAACTATGCGGGGCTGCCGGGCGACAAATACCACAGCCTGGCAAGCAAATATGCCCCAAAGGGCGCCGGGGCGCTGTTCACGTTCAGCCTCAAGGGCGGCTACGACGCCGGCGTCAACCTGGTATCGAACCTCAAGCTGTTCTCGCACCTCGCCAATGTCGGCGACACCCGCTCGCTGGTGATTCACCCTGCGTCGACCACGCACAGCCAGCTCGACGATGCGCAAAAGACCAAGGCCGGTGCTGCTCCCGACGTGGTACGGCTGTCGATCGGCATCGAGGACAAGGAAGACCTGATCGCCGATCTTGAACAGGCGCTGACGGCCTGAGTTCGCGGGCGGTTGGCGAGGCCAGCAGGCCGTCGGCGAGACGCTGGACCTTGGGAAGTGCCGACCGGGGTCTGTAGCAGATGGCTGGCGGCCGACCGGGCGCTGGCGACCAGACCCTGCAGCGAGGTCGGCCGGTATTGACGGCCTGCGGCACCTGGACGCCGTTGCGAAGTCATAAAAGAAGGGATTCGCGCGGTCGATCGAGAAAGGCCCTCTCGTCGTTGGTCGTTCAACCGTAACGTGACATTGTCATGATCCCATGATTCGGAGCGAAGTCATGCTGCGCAGGATGACGCTATTTGCTGTCGCTGTTTTTGCGGCAGGGTCCGCCGTCGCCGCCGATCTGCCGACCCGTTATCAAGGGCCCGTCTATCACAAGGCACCGCCGCGCCACGGCGAAGCGAAAGTGCGGGTCGACGAAGAACCGGACGTGCTGTTTACACCCTACCTGCCGCCTCACACCCCGATCATGCCGGGATCAGCGACGCTGCCGGGTTACTATGGATCGACCCATTCCTATGAGGATCAAGGTCCTTATTATGGCGGCCCATATGTTAGCTATTGGGACCGCCTGCCCTACGCCTGCGGCGTGTACGGTTACTGCTGAGTTGATCACCAATCCTCCCGGCCGGATCGCGGACAACGTCATGATATGCTTCCAGCCGGAAAAGCTATTGCGTGGCGAGACAGGTCAGCGGTCACGTCCCGCGCAGACTTGCGAGCAAAAGAGCGCCCAAGGCGAAACAGTTCGTCCGCTGCCAACGCGCTTGCGTCCCACACAACTTCGTTAAAGCCTGCATTGGGCCGGGAAGCGCTCGAAAACAGGCGGGTTGAGCGATTTCACAAATCAGAATCGCTCAAGTCAACCGGGCTGGCCGATCGGCATTGGCCGGTCCTGTGCCAACGCGTTCGGTTGGCGACGCGCCGCCAGACGCTCGGCCTGCAGGACAGCAAACGTCAGGACAGCGATCGCCACCGCCTGATGCGTCAGCGCAAGATCGATCGGCGCCTGATTGAGCAGCGTCAGAATGCCCAGCGTGGCCTGCAGCGTAACCACGGCCGCCAGCCCTAACGCTCCCCTGACGACAGTTCCATCGGCCCGCGCGCGGATCGCGTCGACGGCATGCAGGATCGCCAGCACAAACAGCGTATAGGCGACCATGCGATGCTCGAACTGCACGGTGAGCGTATTGTCGAACAGGTTGCGCCACCACGGCTGTTCAAAGAACAACCGTGCCGTGGTGGGAATAAACCCGCCGTCGATATCGGGCCAAGTGTTGTAGACCTTTCCCGCGCGCAGACCCGCGACCAGCGCGCCCAGATAGAGCTGCACGAAGGTCAGCACGAGCAAAATCACACTTGTGGCTTTCAACCTTGCGGTCGCCACGGCAGGTGGCCCGACCACCAGCCGGCGCAGGGTCCAGACGATCGCCGAGTAGATCAGCAGCGCCAGCACCAGATGAGTGGCGAGACGATATTGCGAGACCTCGACCCGCTGCGACAAGCCTGACGCCACCATCCACCAGCCGACTGCACCCTGCAGCCCGCCGAGCGCGAAGATCACCCATAACCGGCGCTTCAATTCGCCGCCGAGCGACCCCCGCCACATGAACCAGAGGAACGGCAGCAGATAGACCACGCCGATCATGCGTCCCAGCAGGCGGTGGCTCCACTCCCACCAGAAGATGGACTTGAACTGGGCCAGAGTCATGCCGGCGTTGAGCTCGCGATATTGCGGGATCGCCTTGTAGCCGTCGAAGGCCTCTGACCACTGCTCGTTATTGAGAGGCGGCAACGCGCCCGTGACCGGCTTCCATTCGGTGATCGATAGGCCGGACTCGGTGAGGCGTGTCGCCCCCCCGACCAGCACCATGATCGCAATCAGAGCCGCCATCGACAGCAACCACCACCGGACCGCGGTCGTTGCTGGGGCTTTTTGTGCGGAATACGCGGAATACAGGGTCATTTTTGAAGTCGAGCCTGGCAAACGGTACTGCTTGAATGAATTGGCGTGGCACTTATAGTCCGCCTCTTCCCGGGCGCAAGGCCTCCCTTAGGCAAACCGCACCTTTCCGGCATGGCGATACGAACCCGCAAATTCATCGGAACCCTCGCATTGTTGCTACTGGTCGTGGTGTGGTCGCTGTTGGGAATGACAGCGGCGCAGACCCCGTGGCTGGCGAGTTCCAGGCTGCTGCAGGCCATCTTTTACGTGGTAGCCGGGATCGGCTGGGTGCTGCCGGCGATGCCGATCGTCAGCTGGATGGCGCGGCCCGACGCCTAACTCAAAACGCCGCATCCGGTCGTGTCTCTGACCGGAGGTCGCCTGTTCCGGTCGGCGGCGGCATGGCCGGCCGCGGCAACACTGCGCCCGAGAGCATCACGCGCAGCGCGCGCAGCGACCGGAGCCGGCCGTCCCAGGAGATACGCGGCAGGGCGTAAAGACTGGTCCGGCCCGCCGCCTCGACCACGCCCGATATCGCCGACGCCGCACTGACAAAGCCCGCCTCCTCGGCCATCGCGGCATGTTGCCGGCGAAAGGAGGCGGCGTCGCCGAACGGATAGGCGAAATGCCTGACCTCCCGCTGGAACACCGCGCGCGCTACCGCCGCACCCATCATCATCTCGCGCTGCGCGGTGTCGTTCTTCAGGTTGGACAGCACAGGGTAATTCACGGTCGCGCTTCCGATCGTCACCAGCGGATCGGCCGCCAGCCTCGCCAGATCGCTCCAGTCCAGCGACGAAGCGCGCGAGAGCGCCGCAAGGTCCACCGAATATCGCTTGCAGAGATCGTTGATCGCCACCGACAGATCGGGCGCCGCCAGCGAGCGCATCCAGCTTTCGAGAAAATGATAGAGCTGGTATTTTTCCGCTGCATTCGGAATATTGAAATGCAATTCCTTGCGGTCGATCACCAGGCTGACACGGTTTTCCCGCGCGATGACCGCTTCGAGCGCCAGCCACCAGGCTTCGCCGACCCCGTCCGGAAATGCGGTCGGCAGGTAAACCGTGAAAGGCACCCGGTGTTGCGACAGCACCGGATAGGCCGATGTGATCAGATCCTTGCTGGCGCCGTCGAAGGTCAGGCAGACAAACCGACGGGGCGAAGCCAGCGTCACCGCTCGCCGGCAGACTTCGTCGGACGAGACGATATCAAATTTCCAGTGTTTCAGCGCAACGATGATCTGGTCAAGAAATCGGGGGGTGATTTCCGCCGATTTGAGCGGCTGAAAACGATCGCCGCGGCGCGGCCGCACGCGCTGAAAGCGCAGCACGACACCGACGCCGCCGGTGTGCCGCTGCATGATCGAGGCGTAGCCGCTGAAATAAGCGAGTTCCACCCTGGCGCGTAGCCAAAATCCGACGTCGGACAACCGCCTCGCCTTTCCATGCACCAGATAGCGCTTCGCGCTGCCTTATCGTCATTACCCTTTGTTGACATTTCTTTGCAAAGTTCGGGCAACGCCAAACAAATATTCCCTCAGGCGAGCTTTTAAATGTCCATGGCGGCCGCGACCGAAAGCCGGATGGCGGAAGCGGCGGCACGGTTGGAACCAGGCCGCATCGCCGGCGTCGATATTTTCGGCGATCTCGGCCGGGTCGAAACGATCTGGCGCAGCCTCGAAGGCGAGCGGCATTTCTCGACGCCCTATCAGCGGTTCGATTTCCTCAGCCCATGGCAATCGCAGGTCGGTGAACGCGAAAACCTTTCGCCCTTCATCGTCGTCGCCCGTGACAGGGAGGATCGGCCACTATTGCTGCTGCCGCTTACGCTCCGGCACGAACACGGCGTTCGCATCGCGAGCTTCATGGGCGGCAAGCACGCAACCTTCAACATGGCGCTGTGGGACCGCGAGTTCGCACCCAGCGTCACCGAAGCCGATCTCGACGCGCTCATGTCGGCCATCCACGAGCACGCACGAGCCGACGTGCTGGCGCTGCACCAGCAACCGGCGCGCTGGCGCGACCTGCAGAACCCGATGGCGCTGCTGCCGCACCAGACCTCCGTCAACGATTGTCCGCTGATGACGATGGCGCCCGGTGCCGAACCGGCGGCGCGGATCAGCAATTCGCTTCGTGGCCGCCTCAGGAGCAAGGAGCGCAAGCTGAAGGCCCTGCCCGGCTATCGTTACGGCATCGCTTCGGACGGAGCCGCGATCAAACGGCTGCTCGATGCGTTTTTCCGCATCAAGCCGCTACGGATGGCCGAACAGAAGCTGCCAAATGTATTCGCCGAACCCGGCGTCGAGAGCTTCATCCGCAGTGCCTGCCTGGCACCGCTCGCCGGCGGCGGTCACGCGATCGATATTCATGCGCTGGAATGCGACGCCGAGGTCATCGCGATGTTCGCGGGCGTCGCCGACGGCCATCGCTTCTCGATGATGTTCAACACCTACACGATGTCGGAGAATTCACGCCACAGTCCCGGACTGATCCTGATGCGCGACATCGTCGATCATTATGCCGGACTGGGCTACGAGGCGCTCGACCTCGGGATCGGATCGGACGACTACAAGCGGTTGTTCTGCAAGAGCGACGAGCCGATCTTCGACAGCTTCATTGCGCTAACGCCGCGCGGCCGGCTCGCTGCGGCGGCGATGTCCGGCATCAACCGCGCCAAGCACGTGGTGAAGCACAATCCGGCGCTTCTGCAGATGGCGCAGAGACTGCGCAGCGCGTTTCGCTAGATCGGTCGCGATCAGGCCGCCACGACCTGCGGGCCGGGATCGACGGTGTCCGACGGAGACTGTGGCTTGCCCAGCATGGTAACGTCGGAGAAGCCTGCCGCCTTCAATTGATCGCACATCAGGGTACGTGCATCCGCGGGCATCGAAGCATCCGGAACCACCACGGCCCGCGCCCGCGCGGTCAGAAGTTCCGCCGGCAGGTCGGAGCCGAGACCCGCGTCCAGCAAGACGTGATCGTAGACCCGCAGCAGGGCATCGATCGCCAGAGCAAGCCGCGGCGATCGCAGCAAGGTGCGGTCCGAACCAGGACCTGGGCCAACGAGATGGGCGCGCGACTGCCGGTCGCGAGTAATCACCTGCGAAAACGAGGCCTCGCCCAGCATCAGCTCCGCCAGTCCCGGCGCAATGGCGTCGGTTGAAATCGCCGAGCCGGTCCGCGAGGCCGTCGACAAGTCCACCAGTACCACCCGTGCATCACGCGCGAGCAGCCGCGCCAGGGTCAGCGCCGTCATGGCGGCGCTCTCGCCCGAGGCAGTGCCGAGGACCGTGACCTTGCGCCCCGCCTCACCGGCGCCGCGCAGAATCCCGGCGAACTGTTCGATCTCGGAAAGGTCGGCCGAAGGCGCGGACTTTGATGATTTGGCCTCGGAAGAGCTGATTTCGCTGGCGCTCGGAGCATGGCCAGGCGCGGTGACGCGGGCCTCGGCAGCGGCAATCACATCCGCGCGGGCCACGGGCCGCACCGATGCGGTAGCACCTTCCGGGCGCGGCGTCAGCCGTGGCGCGGTCATGCGCAACAATTCACCGGTCGCTATGGTGCCAGCGCTGAGCAGCAAGGTCGCAAGCGTCGCGATCAGAACGATCGGCAATTTCTTCGGATAGGCCGGCGCATTGGAGACGCTGGCGCGGGAGATGATGCGACCGTCGGCCGGTGCGGCGTCGATGTTCTCGCGGGTGTTGGCCTCCCGGTACTTCGCCAGATAGGACTCCAGCAGATCGCGCTGCGCCTTGGCCTCGCGTTCGAGCGCCCGAAGCTGGACGTCCTGGCCGTTGGCCGAGGTCGCCTGCTTTTTCAACTGATCGAGGCTGGCGCTGAGGCTGTCGACGCGGCCGGCGGCGATGCGTGCATCGTTTTCCAGCGAGCGCGAGAGCTTGCCGGCCTCGTCGCGGATCTGGGCGTCAAGCGCCGCCAACTGCGCCTTCAATTCCTTGATGCGCGGATGGTTGTCGAGCAGCGTCGCCGATTGTTCGGCGAGTTGCGCACGCAGTGTGACGCGCTGCTCGGACAGCCGGCGCATCAGTTCGGAATTGAGTACCTCGGAGGCCTCGATCGGTTTGCCGCTCCGCAGCATCTCCCGAATCATGCGCGCTTTCGACTCGGCGTCGGACTCCAGCGCCCGCGCGTTGTTCAGTTGCGTGTTCAATTCCCCCATCTGCTGGTTGGAAAGCGTGGTGTTGTTGGTGCCAACGAAGAGACTCGATTTGGAACGGAAATCCTCGACCCGGGATTCGGCGTCAGCGACCTTCCTGCGCAGATTATCGATCTCGCCGGCCAGCCATTGGCTGGCAGCCTTGGCCTGCTCTTGCCGCGCGTTCTGCTGCAGCACCAGATAGCCGTCGGCGATCGAGTTGGCGACGCGCGCAGCCAGTTCCGGATCGCGTGATTGGAATTCGATGACGACAACGCGCGACTTGTCGACCGCGTAAGCGGTGTAGCGATCGAAATAGGCGTCGAGCACCCGCTCTTCCGGCGTAAGCGAGAACGGATCGCGGCCGATCCCAAACAGCGCCAGCAGCGATTTCAGCGGCGACAGGCCGCGCAGCACCGGATCGAACTCCGGCAATTCCGCCAACTTGTTCTTCTTGATGATCTCGCGCGCGAGGTCGCGCGACAGCAGAAGCTGGACCTGGCTGGTAACGGCTTCGGGGTCTAGCGCGTTTCGTTCTTCCGTGCGCTCGCCATTCGGGCGCAGGAAGATGTTTTCGCGGCCGTCGATCAGGATACGCGCTTCGGACTTATAGCGCGGCGTGACGAGATTGACCGCGGCGATCGAGAGCAAGGCCGCCAGCAATGTCGGGACGATGATCCAGCGCTTCCTGCGCAGCAATGCCTGGCCGAGCGCATGCAAATCCATGTCGCCGGCGATGAAACCAGTTGCAGACGCATAAGCGGTCGACGCGGGCTCCGACACAACCCGCTCCACCGCCGGTTTTTCCTCGGCAGAAGTGCCCTTGCTGGTACGCCAGAACGCCAAACGCATCCCACACTCCCGCAGACGCACAGCCCCACTGACCTCGGTCGAATACACTCCATTATGGTTGCTGCGGGGTTAACCCGGCGGAAATCCAACTGCCGGTTGAGGCTGCTACCCTGCGGTCACGCTTTGTTAACCATGGCAGCCCTTAATCGGAATCAACGCTTCCTTCTGGGGCCTTCGATGCAAGGCGCGCTCGTCGCGGAGCGCTGGCTCTGATCATGCCTGAAATTCCCGAACAGCCGCTCCGTATCCTGCACGCGGTGCGCGCGCCGGTTGGCGGAATCTTCCGCCATATTCTCGACGTCGCCAACGGCCAGGCCGACCGCGGCCACCATGTCGGCCTGATCGCCGACGGCCTGACCGGCGGCGAGCGCGGGACTGCGGCGCTGGCCGAAATCGCGCCGCGCCTGAAACTCGGCGTGCATCGCATCCCCATCCACCGCGAACCGCACCCGACGGATGCCGTGGTGTGGGGACGGATGATGCAATTGATCCAGCGGTTGAAACCGGACGTGCTGCACGGCCACGGCGCCAAAGCCGGCGCTTTCGTACGGTTGAAGGGCACCTCGAAGCGGACTATCCGTGTCTACACGCCGCATGGCGGTTCGCTGCACTACCCGCCGAACACGATCATGGGCGCATTCTACAGCCGCCTCGAACGCGCGCTGATGAACCGGACCGACCTGTTCCTGTTCGAAAGCGCATTCGCTCGCGACACCTATCAACGCATCATCGGCACGCCAAAACGCCCGGTACGCTGCGTATTCAACGGCGTCGCCGCCGCAGAGTTCGATCCGATCACGAAAGCGCAAGATGCCACCGATATCGTCTATGTCGGCGAGTTCCGGCATATCAAGGGGGCGGACCTCCTGGTGGACGCGGTGGCGCGGCTGCGCAGCGGCGGCCTGCCAGTCACGCTGACGCTGGCCGGCGACGGCGAGGAAACCGAAGCGATCAAGGCGCAAGTTCAGCGACTGGGTCTTGGCGAAGCTGCGCGCTTCATTGGTCACGTCAAGGCGCGTTTTGCCTTTTCGAAGGGATCGCTGCTGGTCGTGCCGTCGCGCGGGGATTCGATGCCCTATGTGGTGATCGAGGCGGCGGCGGCCGGAATTCCCATGGTAGCAGCCAATGTTGGCGGTATCCCCGAGATTTTCGGGCCCCATACCGACGCGCTGTTCACGCCAAGCATGGCATCCGCCATGGCTGATGCCGTCAAGGTCGCGCTGGAGAATCCGGCTGGCGCGCTGACGCGCGCGAAAGCGCTTCGCGAGAGGGTTTTCCAGCATTTTTCGCAGAAGGCGATGGTCGAAGGCGTACTGGCCGGCTACCGCGACGCGTTTGCGAATCGTTAACCGTTCTTTACCTGCGATAACCGATTCTTCCGATTTCTCTCCTAGGCTGTGAAGCAGGGGGCATTATGCCTTCTCGCATGCATCGAGGAATGCACGCGCAAGAACAGGCCAGCGTCAGTGGAACCGATCAACGCACGCTCCATGCTGAATGCCGCAACCACGGCCGCTGCTACCGCCGCGACGGCGGATCAACCACGCATCGAACGCCGCCGCCGGCTGTCGCAGGCAGCACTTGCGGTCGTCAATCAGAAAGTCCGCCGGGCCTATTCGGCCGTCGTGATCGTGGGCGCGGTCCGGCTCGTCGATCTCTTGCTGCTGAATATGGTCGGCATCGCGCTGCATCTGGCCTTTGTCGCGCCGCTCAATGGATTCAGTTGGGAATATATCGCAGCCACTTTCGGCATAAGCGCCGCCGCCGTGGTCTGCTTCCAGGCCTCCGACATCTATGAAATACAGGCGTTTCGCGGCCAGCTCCGGCGGATGACGCGGATGATCTCAGCCTGGACATTCGTGTTCCTGCTTTTCACCGGCGCGTCGTTCTTCGCCAGGCCTGGCGGCGAGGCCCCACGGCTCTGGCTCTCGGCGTTCTTCTTTGTGGGTCTCGCCGCATTGATCGCCGAGCGGCTGGTGCTGCGCGCGATGGTGCGAAGTTGGGCGCGCGAAGGCAGGCTGGACCGCCGCACCGTCATCGTCGGCTCGGACCAGAACGGCGAAAAGCTGGTCGAGACGCTGCGCGCGCAGCCCGATTCCGACATCGATATCCTCGGCGTGTTTGACGATCGCAATGACAGCCGCGCGCTCGATACCTGCGCCGGCGCGCCGAAACTTGGCAAGGTCGACGACATCATCGAGTTCGCCCGCCGTACCCGCATCGATCTCGTGCTGTTCGCACTGCCGATCTCGGCGGAGACGCGGATCCTCGACATGCTGAAGAAGCTGTGGGTGCTGCCGGTCGATATCCGGCTTTCCGCCCATAGCAACAAATTGCGCTTCCGCCCCCGCGCCTATTCCTATCTCGGCACGGTGCCCACCCTCGACGTGTTCGAGCCGCCGATCACCGACTGGGATCTGGTAATGAAATGGCTGTTCGACCATTTCGTCGGCGCGATCGTGCTGCTGCTCGCCGCCCCGGTGATGGCGCTGGTCGCGCTAGCGGTCAAACTCGACAGCCCGGGACCGGTGCTGTTCCGTCAGAAGCGGTTCGGCTTCAACAATGATCGCATCGACGTCTTCAAGTTCCGCTCGCTCTATCACGACCAGGCCGATCCGCTCGCCTCCACGGTCGTGACCAAAAACGACAGCCGCGTCACCCGCGTCGGACGCTTCATCCGCAAGACCAGCCTCGACGAGCTGCCGCAGCTCTTCAACGTGGTGTTCAAGGGCAATCTCTCGCTGGTCGGCCCGAGGCCGCATGCGGTTCAGGGCAAGGTCCGGACCCGGTTGTTCGACGAAGCCGTCGACGGCTATTTTGCCCGCCACCGCGTCAAGCCCGGAATTACCGGCTGGGCGCAGATCAACGGCTGGCGCGGCGAGATCGACAACGAGGAAAAGATCCAGAAGCGCGTCGAGTTCGACCTCTATTACATCGAGAACTGGTCGGTGCTGTTCGATCTGTACATTCTTTTCAAGACGCCGCTGGCCTTGATCGCGAATAACGAGAACGCCTACTAGAGCGTTTTCGAGCGAAGCATGCCCTCGGACCTGATCCGTGGATGGATACCGGTTCGCGTAAGGAAAACGCGTCAAAACAAGAATCTGGAGCTCCCGTTCCAATTCCATCGGAACGGAAATGGCTCCAGGCGCTCGGCCGGCCTGTCAGCCCGGCCAGGTTACAAGTCGTGTTGCGTTGCGTAGGGTTGCAGGTGTGTCATGGCGTATGCGGCGATCGACGATACTGTTCTGCCGTCGGCGGCGTCCGGCGTTCTCGCCTTGCAACGCGCGCTGCTGTGGCTGGTCGGCGCGTCCGGTGCCGTCGTCTTCATCGAGCCCAGTCCCTACGAATTCTCGACGCTTGTCGCCACCGTGATCTTTTTTGCCACGGGCATGCGGCTGCGGCTGGTTTTTATGCCCCTGCTGGCGTTGCTGATCCTGCTCAATATCGGATATTCGATCAGCGCCATCCCTTTTTTCGATCACCCCGAGGTCACTGACTGGATCGCGACCTCCTGGTACATGGCCGTGACCGTATTGTTCTTCGCCATGGTGCTGGCGGACGATACCGAGGCGCGGCTCGACATGCTGCGCCGTGGGCTGGTGACGGGCGCCATGATCGCATCGCTGGCGGCGATCGCCGGTTATTTCAATCTGGTGCCCGGCGAGCATGATCTCTTGACGTTGTATGAACGCGCGCGCGGCACCTTCAAGGACCCCAACGTGCTGGGCGCGTTCCTGATCCTGCCGGCACTGTTCGTACTCCAGAGCGTGGTCTCCGACCGGTTCGGCAAATCCTTTCGCAGCGCCATCGCGTTCGGCGTCATGGCGCTGGCGATTCTGCTGGCGTTTTCGCGCGCGGCATGGGGCGGGCTTATTCTCACCTCCGCCTTCATGCTGGCAATGATGGTCGTGACCAGTCCGCTATCCACGCAACGCTCCCGCATCGTGCTGACGACGATCGCGGCCGTTATTGTCGTCGCCGCGCTGCTGGCGGTGCTGCTGTCGTTCGATTCCGTCCGCGAGATGTTCAACCAGCGCGCGAGCTTCGACCAAAGCTATGACGAGGGCCGCTTCGGTAGGTTTGGTCGGCACATCCTCGGCGCCCAGATGGCGCTCGATTTGCCGTTCGGCATTGGTCCGCTCCAGTTCCACACCTATTTCCCGGAGGACACGCACAATTCCTATTTGAACGCGTTCATGTCCGGCGGCTGGCTTTCCGGCGTCTGCTACCCCGCGCTGGTGTTCATCACTGTCATCACCGGGTTCCGGCACATCTTCGTCCGCGTGCCCTGGCAGCGCACCTATCTGGCGATCTTCGCAGCCTTCCTCGGCACCGTCGGCGAAAGCTTTATCATCGACACCGACCACTGGCGGCACTTCTGGATGATGCTGGGAGCGATGTGGGGCATGTTCGCCGCCGCCCAGCCTTACAGGATCTTTGTCGACCCGACGGTCCGCGCGGACTCAGCGTCGGCTTCCTGAGCGCCTCGTGGTTCGTGCGTAGAGGCCATCACACCTCGACCTGAAATGTCAGGCCGGCGTGATCGACAAGCCGCTTGATCAGCCGGTGCCGCATCGCTGCGCCCGGCGTCCAGATTCCCGCCGGCACGTCGGGCACGTCGCGCAACAGGCAGATCGCACATTCCGCGATCATCTTCGAGGTCGAGCCGTAACCGGGATCGCGGTCGCCCTTCACCGAGGCGCGGACCTGGCGGCCGTCGGTTGCGATCGCGACGTAGAGAAGATCGTAGAACCCGTTCTCACGCTCCTCCTTCGACGGGCCCTCCCCCGGCTTGGGGACATCCGAGGATGCCATTCTGTTGCTCGCCGCCGCGATACGCCTGGCCTCCGCCTCGCCTTCCTCGCCAGACCCTGTGATCTGCATCTCGTCGTAAACAAAGTCGCGTCCATACGGAAAGCCGAGCAGCATGTTGGATCGGTGCACGTTCCGCGAGTTGATGTTGGCCATGAAAAACGGCGTCAACCACGTCTTCAGATCCTCATCAAACACCGGCTTGTTGGCCGGTGGCTGTTTTGGCCCCGCAAATCCCGGCGTCAACGCGAAGGGATCGCGCACCAGCGCAAGCAAAGCCGGATCCTTCGCCGCGGCCTCGAAGATCGCCCTGCCGCTGGCGGCGGTGCCACCGGAGAACGTGCCCCGCATCTGCCGCACCCGGCCTTTAACTCGCGTAGTTGTCGCGCCGAACACACGCTTGGCTTCCTCCTGAACGAAAAACGCGCCGAGTTCGAACGGCACGGAATCATAGCCGCAGGAGAACATGATCCGTGCGCCGGAGCGTTTCGCCGCGTCGAGATGCGCGTCGATCATCCGCCGCATCCACGGCACCTCGCCACACAGGTCGAAATAGTCGGTGCCCGAAGCCGCGCATGCCGCCACCAGTTCGTTGCCGTAGAGCAGATAAGGGCCGACAGTGGTCACCACAGACCGGGTCTGGCCGATCATGGCCTTGAGCGAGGCAGGATCGTTGGCATCGGCGACGATCAAGGGAATATCCGCCGGCGCGCCGATCGCGTCGCGAACCGATTTAAGCTTGTCGACGCTCCGCCCCGCCATCGCCCACTTCAAAGCCTTGTCGCTCCTGTATTGCTCGGCGAGATATTCGGCGACAAGCCGACCGGTGAAACCGGTGGCGCCGTAGACAATGATGTCGAACTTCGACGAAGGCTCCATCAATCGATCCCTTAAGATTTCCCTGTCATTGCGAGCGTAGCGAAGCAATCCAGGGCTTCACGTGCGGCCCTGGATTGCTTCGTCGCTGCGCTCCTCGCAATGACGGTTTAAAGCCAATTCCGCAATAGCTATTTCTTGCCGTACGATGCGCCCATGCCGGCGCGCACGTCGTTCTGGATGCCATAGGGCGCGATCGGATATCGCAGGCCGTTCTTGGCGAGCTGCTTCATGCCGACAATCGCCTTGGCGAGATGCGAAGGCGGCAGGGCCATCAGCATCTCCTCATCCGGCACGCCACCATAACGCCGTTCGGCAAAGCAAGGCAGCGAGAGCGAAGGCTCGCCGGTCTTCAACGCCCGTCCCCAGGAATCCGCGCATGCGGTTTCGCCGACCACGCTCCACTCGAATTTCCTGTAACCGGTATATTGCAGGCCGTTGATCAGGATGATCATCTGGCCGGGCGTTGCGTAGACGAGACAGATGTCCGGCGGATTGAGCCGGCCACTGGACAGCGGGCTCACCGCCAGCGCCTGATACTGTCCGAACGGAACCACATCCAGCGCCTCCTGGCGCTTGCGCGCATCCTCAGCCGTGCCATGCCAGACCCCGACATAGGACTCGCCCTTGAGCCACTGCTCGTCCTGCGGCGCGAGGCCGATCACGGCGCGGCACTGCGAACCGACCAGATCGTCCGCGGTGATGCCGACCGTCCAGCCCAGTCGCGAAGCCATGCTGACGATCTGGTCGGTGGTGTGGACCGCGCTCGGACGTCGGATTTTCGGGATCGCGGCCATCTCCTCGGCGCGGGCGAACATCTTCATCCCGATCACTGTCGTCTTCAACCGCAGCAGGGTGTTCAGGTCGGTCACCAGTCCAGCCGTATCGAGCTGTTCCGACGGCATTTGCTGTTGCATGGCGCAGGTTCCCAAGGGGGTCAGCCTTACGGCGCTTTACCACAATCCTAGCCGGATTAGGCCGCAGTTGCGACAGCCGTCTCGGCGGTTCTAACGGTTGGACGGACCAGATGACAGCGGCGTATAAGGTGCGCGAGGTCAAAGTTCACGCATGAGTCCGTCAAGCCCGTTCATCCGTCGGCCAGTCGCCACCACGTTGCTGACGTTCGGGCTGGTTGCCGCCGGTACCGTTGCCTTTTTCAAGCTGCCGGTTTCGCCGCTGCCCGATGTCGATATCCCCACCATTTCGGTGCATGCGACATTGCCGGGCGCGAGTCCGGCTGATGTCGCGACCACCGTCGCCAGCCCGCTGGAGCGTCACCTCGGCCGGATTGCCGATGTCAACGAGATAACGTCGTCGAGTTCGCTCGGATCCGCGCGTGTCAACCTGCAATTCAGCATCAATCGCGACATCAACGGCGCGGCGCGCGATGTGCAGGCGGCGATCAATGCCTCGCGCGCCGACCTGCCGACCTCGCTGCGGAGCAATCCCACCTACCGCAAGTTCAACCCCGCTTCGGCGCCGATCCTGATCTATACGCTGACATCGGACACCCTGCCTCCCGCTGAACTGTATGACGCAGCTTCCACCGTGCTGGCGCAGAAGCTGTCGCAGGTCGAAGGCGTCGGTGAGGTGAGCGTCAGCGGCGGATCGCTGCCTGCTGTTCGGGTCGAGCTCGCGCCGCAGGCGCTCTACAAATACGGCATTGGCCTCGAAGACGTTCGCGCCGCGCTCGGCAGCGCCAACGCACACAGCCCCAAGGGCGGCATCGACGTTGGCGCACAGCGCTACCAGGTCTACTCCAATGATCAGGCTCTCAGGGCTGTCGACTACAAATCACTGGTGGTTGCCTATCGCAATGGCGCCGCAGTGCGCCTGACCGACGTCGGCGAGGTGCTTGATTCCGTGGAGAACTTGCACACGCTCGGCCTTTCCAACGGCAAACGCGCGGTCATGATGATCGTGTATCGCCAGCCGGGCGCCAACATTATCAAGATGGTCGACCGCGTGAAGGCGTTGATGCCGCTATTACGGGCTTCGGTGTCGCCGGCGATCGACATCAACCTCGCGATCGACCGATCGACCACGATCAGAGCCTCGCTGTTCGATGTCGAAATCACGCTGATCATTGCCGTTGCCCTGGTCATTCTCGTCGTGTTCGCGTTTCTGCGCAGCGCGAGGGCGACGCTGGTCCCGGTGGTGACGGTATCGGTGTCGCTGATCGCGACATTCGCGGTGATGTACCTGCTCGGATACAGCCTGAACATTTTCTCTCTGATGGCGCTCACGGTCGCGACCGGATTCGTGGTCGATGACACCATCGTGGTGCTGGAAAACATCACCCGTCACCTGGATGCGGGAGAGACGCCGCTGCAGGCCGCCCTTTTGGGATCGCGCGAGGTCGGTTTCACAGTGCTTTCGATGAGCGTGTCGCTGATCGCGGTATTTGTCCCGATCCTGCTGATGAGCGGTCTGGTCGGCAGGCTATTCCGTGAATTCTCCATGACCATTGCCGTTGCCATCGTGATCTCTCTGGTAATTTCGCTGACGACGACACCGATGATGTGCGCCAGGCTGCTGCGGGTAGAGCGCGGGCGGCGACGCGGACGGATCTATCGCGCGTGCGAGCGCGTGTTCGAGGCCTGGCTTGGCTTCTATCGGCGCACGCTTACCGTGGCGTTGCGTCATCCCGGCCTGGTAATGCTGGTATTGGGGGCCGTGCTCGGCCTGAACTTTTACCTCTACGCTACCGTTCCGAAGGGGTTTATTCCGCAACAGGATACGGGATTGCTGATCGGCTCGATCCAGGCCGATCAGAGTATCTCGTTTCAACTGATGCAGAAGAAGCTTACGCAGCTCGTGGACATCGTCCGGAAGAATCCGGCTGTCAACGTCGCGGTCGGTTTTACCGGCGGAGGTGTGGGCCCCGGCGGCGGCTCGACCAACACCGGCACCGTGTTCGTTTCCCTAAAGCCGCGTCGGCAGCGCGATTTGACCGCCGATCAGGTGATCGGCCAGTTGCGCGGCGAACTCGCGGCGGTGCCGGGCGCTACCCTGTTTCTGCAGTCGGTCGGCGATCTCGGCCCCGGCGGACGCACGGGCAGTGCGCAATACCAGTACACGCTGCAAGGATCGACCTTCGAGGAGCTGGATGAATGGACGCCGAAGATCGTCGCCGCGCTGCAGGGCGTGCCGACGCTCGCCGACGTCAGCAGCGACCAGCAGGACAAGGGGCTTCAAGCCGGGGTGACTATCGACCGCGATACCGCAGCACGCCTCGGCATCAGCGTCAGCCAGATCGACAATACGCTCTATGACGCATTCGGCCAGCGGCAGGTCTCAACCATCTACGTGGCGCGCAACCAATACCACGTGGTCATGGAAGTGGCGCCGGAATACTGGCAGGACCCGCAGACGTTGCGGGATGTCCATGTCAGTACCTCGGCCAGGCCCGCCAGCGGTTCGCAGACGACCAATGCCGTGGCGGGAACGATCGCCTCTTCGGCGCAGACCACGTCAGCGAGTTCGGTCGCGGCCAGCGCAGTGCGCAATCAGGCCACCAACTCGATCGGCGCCACCGGCAAGGTGGCGGCCTCGACCGGCACCGCGGTCAGCACCAGCCAGGAGACGATGATCCCGCTGTCGAGCGTCGCCGCCTTCGGACAAGGCCGCACAGCGCTGGTCGTCAACCACCAGGATGGTCTGGTCGCCAACACCATCTCGTTCAATCTGCCGCTGGGCATATCGCTCAGCACGGCGGTCGCGGCGATCGAGGCGACCATGGGCCGGATCGGAGTGCCCTCGACGATCCGCGGCTCTTTCCAGGGCGTCGCCAAGATTTTCCAGCAATCGATCAGCAGCGAACCGTTTCTCATTCTCGCGGCGTTCGCCACGATCTACATCTCTCTCGGCATGCTCTATGAGAGCTTTGTCCATCCGCTGACGATCCTGTCCACCCTGCCCTCGGCGGGCGTAGGCGCGGTGCTGGCCTTGATGCTATTTCACACCCAGTTCGACATCATCGGCATGATCGGAGTGATCCTTCTGATCGGGATCGTGAAGAAAAACGCCATCATGATGATCGACTTCGCGCTCGATGCCGAGCGCGGGCGCGGCCTGTCGCCGGCGGAGGCGATTTACGAAGCCTGCCTGCTGCGATTCCGGCCGATCATGATGACCACCATGGCGTCGCTGCTCGGCGCGGTGCCGCTGATCGTCGGGATGGGCGAAGGCAGTGAGTTCCGCCAGCCGCTCGGTATTACGATCATCGGCGGGCTGGTGTTGAGCCAAATCCTGACCCTGTACACCACGCCGGTGGTCTATCTCTATCTCGACCGTTTCCGGCATTGGAGCATGCGGGCGCGGCGGCGCAGCGCATCGCCGGAAATGCGCTCCTGACCCAATTTACCGCTTGATGCCCTGGTTCGTCGTCGGTCCCGGGAACGGCTCGTCGATCTTGCCGGTCAGCCAATAGGCCAAGAGCCCGATCCATTCGCGCAGGCCGATGTCGGTATCACCGAGCCCCTCGCCCGCGACGGTTTTGAACGCAAAGAGGTCGCTGCGACCGCCAACCCGCCAATCCACCGGATAGGCTTCGACCGCAAAGCCGGCCTTGCGAAACAGGCCGATCGAGCGCGGCATATGATAGGCCGACGTCACCAGCAGCCAGCGCTCGCCGCTTGTCGTCGCTGCAAGTGCCTTGGAAAACTCGGCGTTCTCCTGGGTGTTACGCGAGCGCCGCTCCATCGTGAGCCGCGCCTTGTCCACACCGAGGCTTTCAAATAAAGCGCCGGCATAGTCAGCCTCCCGGGCGTCGTTCGAAATCAGATTCCCGCTGCCGCCGGAGAAGATGACGTGAGCATCCGGATATCGACGCGCCAGCGCCGCAGCGGCGATGATGCGATCGGCCGCGTTCCGGACCACGGCGCCGCCACGCGCCGCCGAAAGATCGGCATCGATCGACCCTCCCAGCACGATAATGCCGTAAGGCGCGCCGCGCCCGGCGTTCCACGGTGGAAATCGCTGCTCCAGCGGATAGAGCAACCAATTGCCCAACGGCGAAAAACCCGCGATCGCGAACATCAGGATGGCGAAGACCATCAGCCGGCGTCCGGCGCGCGCATATCGCGTGGCCAGCAACGCTACGCCGAGCAGGCCAGCCCCAATCAGGAAATTGGTCGGTAGCAGCCACGGGCCGACGATCTTGGAGAGAAAAAAGAACAATGCGAAAGCCCTCCAATATCGGTAGCGTCATACGCTGGCTTGATCCGCGCATCCATCCCCCTTCAGCGCGGCGACGACTTGAATGGAATCAATCTGCGCAGTCTGTCCTTGTATTGTTACTTGACAGGCCGCAGGTGCGATTGAAAGCTGACAGCAGCGGTTAATCCGAAGCCATGTGGAGGGTCGCGATGGCGCAACTCATGGTAATGTACAAGACGCCGAAGGATACTGCTGCTTTCGACAAGCACTATTACGAGATGCATGTTCCGCTCGCAAAAAAGATACCGGGCTTGCGAAGATATGAAGTCAGCAACGGACCCGTCGAGACCCCGGCCGGCCCATCTGCTTTTCATTTGATCGCGATACTGACGTTCGACAGCGTGGCCGCGGTGCAGGCCGCATTCGGCAGCGCCGAAGGCAAAGTAGCGGCGACCGATGTGCAGAAATTCGCGACCGGCGGCGCCGATATGATCCTGTTTGACACCCGGGAGGTGTGAACCGGAGCGGTCACGTGGGTGACGGAGCGCATCAGGCACGGGAATGAATAAAGGCCGAGCCGTCACAAAGCGGCCCGCTGACGGCCGCTAGTCAGCAGTGTTGCCAGCTTTCGGCGCCTTGTGCGGCGCAGCCTTGGCGGCCGATTTGGCGGCGGGTTTGGCCGCGGGCTTGGCGGAGTTCCTGGGCGCGTCGGTGCTGCGCGCATTGCTCCAGGGATCGACGGGCCCCTGGTCGGGGATATTCTCGAGTGAATTCTGGTAGGCTCTCGCAGCAGCCTTGTCCGCGTTGATTTCCGTCTGCGATTTCTCTTTCGGCTTTTCGCCGTATCGCGGGACGTGGTCGTCCTGGGCGAAAACAGGCCCAATCAACGAAGCGACGATCAGCGCTGCGCAGAAAACTCTCATGTCCGTCCTCCCCTTGGGATGCGTGTACATATCACTGGCGCCGCCAGAACGCCAAGCCAATAGGACCAGCCTTCAGACGACCCGTCGCATCGCATCTGAGGCTGCAACCAACAAGCCGAACCAAGACGAAAAGCCTGGTCGGGAATACATACGGCACACGACTTCGTCACTGCTTGTCGTTTCGGATCGGAGCGGTTATGGCTTAACCATCGGTCCCGTCGCAGGGTTGGTCGAAATTGAAGGTAGCGTCGTCTTTGAGGTGATCAACCTCGAATCATCTGGCGTTGGAGCGCCGGACCGGAGACCACGCCATGTCCAGCACGAAATCGCGGTAGAATTCACGACAACACAGCTGGACCATTATCTCAACCCCTGATCGAAATATGGCGCTCGCTACATGACCGATATCAAATTGGCCTATGACCGCCCGATCAACGGTTCTGGCAGTTCCTTGGTGTGGATCGCTGGCGCCCTGGCTTTTCTCACCAGTCTACCGGCTTTGTTTACCCGCGGATTAATCGCCGACGACTGGACCGTGCAATATGTGTTTTGGACTGAGGGCCTCGCTGGCGTTAGCTCCTTGATGTGGACGGGTGGGCACGGCGGATATTCAGTCCCGATGGATCTTTTCGTCGTCCTCGGTCAGGATACGCCTAATGTCGTCGCACGGATCGCCGGGCTCGGTTTCCATCTGCTCAATGGCGCATTGCTATATCGAATCTTGTTGCGTCCCGCTGAAACGCGGCCCATTGCGGCACTCACGGCGGCGCTGTTCTACCTAAGTCCATTCTACGCCATTCGGCTGACGTTAAATGCCGTCTACGATTTCTTTTTGTTTTTTTATCTGCTGTCTTATCTGCTGATGTATTCGTCGTCGCGCTGGCTTCGGGCGTTCGCGCCCGTGTGCCTATTTTTTTCGTTGTCGCTGGAAACGCTTATAGCGGTAGAGCCGTTACGGTTGCTGTGCATTTACGGCATGAGCACACAATGGCGTTCCAGGATCGCAAGAACGTTTCCGTTCGGGATTGTTATCGCCGCGGTCATCGTGCTGCGATTCACCGTTATGGCCAAGAGTGGCCACTATGCCGGCCAATATGCACCGGTGCATGACATCAGCATCATCAAGTCCGCCTTCTTGTCGCACCTCCGCGCCCTTGTCGCCTCAGTATCTTACGCCCGTACGGAAGGGTTCAAATTCCTTGGATTCGAGGCCTCTTTGGTTGCGGTATTCGCGATGGCCGCGTTGTTCGCATGGCTCGGTACCTCCAGATTGAAAACATCGTGGTTGTTGGAATCGCCCACTTCAATCCGATATCTAATGCTGCTCGTCGTTCTCGGAACGACCATTGTTGTCCTCGGCGCGGCGCCTTACGCGATCGCTGGCATCTACGGCGCTGTCACCCGAGCCGAAACACGTTTTCTGTGTCCCTCGCAATTCGGCGCGCTTCTACTGGTGGCCGCCGCCATTCAGTGCGTTCCGTTCACGCGTCTCCGCGCCGCCAGCGCTGCCGTGCTGATCGTCGTGTTCGCGGTATCGATGGCCCATGACGCAAAATGGCTACTATACGACGGGTTGGTTAGCAGCGACATACAACGTCAGACGCGCGCGGCGTTGCTCGCCGCGCCCGAGCCGGAGCTCGTTCAATTGCAAATACTGGCTCAGGAACCGCTGTTTT
>JAGXAF010000187.1 GCA_018971675.1 Bradyrhizobium sp. | reverse complement strand
ACGATGATGTTCGGAAAAACGACGATATCGCGCAGCGGTAACACCGGATAAGACCGGCTTTCGCCGTGAACGATGGTTGGCCGGGGTTTCGGGGTCGTCATGACTATTCCTTTTGTTGCGCCCCCTTGCACGCAGTCCGCCCTTTTGCGCGACCGCCACAAGGTGCCGGGATGGGGTCGCCCGGCCCAAATTCTGCCGTGCTCCCCGGATCTGTGGGGCGACGAATCCCACACGAGATCGTCGCCACCGGCCGCATAAGGTGGCTATCCACAAAGGGGGTGTCAAGTCTGGGAGATGCCCATGGACGAGGGCCAAGACGAGGGATCAACCGCGGATTCACACGGCGGTTGCAACTATTGCGAAATCTGCTCCGCCAACGGCCGCGGGAAGTCCCGCAGCCTCAATTTTTCGAAGACGCGAGCCCGCCTGAATCGGAACTCGATCAGGCGCTGGCGCTGCTCTCGACCGCACGGTCGGAACGATCCGCGTAGATGTAGAGCGGCCGGGCGGTTCCCTCGACCACCTCGCGCGAGATCACGACCTCTTCGACCCCTTCGAGGCCTGGGAGATCGAACATGGTCTCAAGCAGGATGCTTTCCAGGATCGAACGCAGCCCCCGCGCGCCGGTCTTGCGCTCGATCGCCTTGCGGGCAACCGCGCCAAGCGCTTCGTCGGCGAAGGTCAGCTCGATATTCTCCATCTCGAACAGACGCTGATACTGCTTCACCAGCGCATTCTTCGGATCGGTCAGGATCTTCTTCAACGAGGCTTCGTCAAGATCTTCCAGGGTGGCTACCACCGGCAGGCGGCCGACGAATTCCGGGATCAGGCCATATTTCAGCAGGTCTTCCGGCTCGACGTGACGGAAGATTTCGCCAGTGCGGCGATCTTCCGGCGCCAGAACCTGGGCCGCAAAACCGATCGAGGTCGAACGTCCGCGCGCGGAAATGATCTTCTCGAGACCTGAAAACGCGCCGCCGCAGATGAACAGGATGTTGGTGGTGTCGACCTGCAGGAACTCCTGCTGCGGATGCTTGCGGCCGCCCTGCGGAGGCACGGAGGCAACGGTGCCTTCCATGATCTTCAGCAATGCCTGCTGCACGCCCTCGCCCGAAACATCGCGGGTGATCGAGGGATTGTCGGACTTGCGGCTGATCTTGTCGATTTCGTCGATATAGACAATGCCGCGCTGCGCGCGCTCAACATTGTAATCGGCCGACTGCAAGAGCTTCAGGATGATGTTCTCGACGTCCTCGCCGACATAGCCGGCTTCCGTCAGCGTCGTCGCATCCGCCATCGTGAACGGCACGTCGAGAATCCGCGCCAGGGTCTGCGCCAGCAGCGTCTTGCCCGACCCGGTTGGGCCGATCAGCAGGATGTTGGACTTCGCCAGTTCAACGTCGTTGTGCTTGGTCTGGTGGTTGAGCCGCTTGTAGTGATTGTGGACGGCAACCGATAGCACCTTCTTGGCATGGCTCTGGCCGATAACGTAGTCATCGAGAACCTTGCAAATTTCCTTGGGCGTCGGAATCCCATCGCGCGACTTCACCAGCGAGGACTTGTTCTCCTCGCGGATAATATCCATGCAGAGTTCGACGCATTCGTCGCAGATGAAGACGGTGGGGCCCGCGATCAGCTTGCGGACTTCATGCTGGCTCTTGCCACAGAACGAGCAATACAGGGTGTTCTTGGAGTCGCTCGTGCCGACCTTACTCATTCCGATCTCCGTCCGCCGTTCGATCCGCTCGCAACCTCAATATCTGCGCCCCATTCCGGCACAGACCGGCACAAAACATACATAGAGCAAAACTCGTACCAAAAAAGACGTTATGCCCCCAATGCCGCTAACCTACAGCCTCGAAATAATAGCCCATCCTGCCTAGCCAACCATGCTGACACCCGACTATCAAGAATTCCCTAATCGGCCAAGCTTTGGCAACCCTTAAGAATACCGTGATTTGCTGTAGCCGGGCGAGCGCCAGATATGGAAACCAGCCAAGCGTTGCGCAATTGCCACGCCACCAAACCAACGCGAAAGCGGTACTTTATTCCCATGCCCAGGCACTAAAATGCCGTCTTGGCCAAAAATGGCCAATAACCGACGCCTCGATATAGCTGGCGCGGGTTCCGTCCGTGCTGCTACGGCGCTTTCGGCGTCGGCTCTTCGGATCGCTTGTCGATCACCTTGTCGACAATCCCGAAATCGCAAGCCATATCGGCGGTGAGGAACCGGTCGCGTTCCAGCGCGTCCTCGATCGCCTTGTAAGTCTGTCCGGTGTGCTTCACGTAGATCTCGTTCAGGCGCTTCTTGAGGCTCAGGATCTCCTGCGCGTGCAGCATGATGTCGGTAGCCTGGCCCTGGAAGCCGCCGGAGGGCTGATGCACCATGATGCGCGAATTGGGCAACGAGAAGCGCATGTCCTTGTGGCCAGCCGCCAGCAGCAGCGAACCCATCGACGCCGCCTGCCCGGTGCACAGTGTCGACACCGGCGGACGAATGAACTGCATCGTGTCATAGATCGCGAGCCCCGACGTCACCACCCCGCCCGGCGAGTTGATGTACATCGAGATTTCCTTCTTCGGATTCTCGGCTTCCAGGAACAAGAGCTGCGCCACCGTCAGCATCGACATGTTATCTTCAACCGGTCCGGTGACGAAGATGATGCGCTCCTTCAGAAGCCGCGAGAAAATGTCATAGGCGCGTTCACCGCGGTTCGTCTGCTCGACCACCATCGGTACGAGGTTCATGTAGGTTTCAACGGGATCGCGCATTAATCACCCAACGGTTGGCGGAAGCGAACATCCATCGGCAATCGGTAAAATGGCTGGAATTGACGGCCGCGGACGAACGCCCCGTGATGCAGGACTTCGAAAGACACGCTCACAGATATAGACCAATTTCCCGGCCACAAGACCGGGCGACGGTGTCGAAGAGCGCGCCAAATTCAAGCTGATTCGGATCGAGCCGCCTAGCGACGGATGCCGCCGCCCGACCGCTTTTACGGTTCATCATTAACGTCAAATGCTCACGATCAACGCGAGCTAGCCCGTCAAGTCGCACTCTTTTTTTCCTCATCTTCCTTGAACAGCTCTTCGCGCGTCACCTTTTTCTCGGTCACATTGGCGAGCTCGAGGATGAAATCGGCCACTTTCTGCTCGTAGATCGGCGCACGAAGCTCGGCCAGAGCATTGGGGTTGTTGCGATAGTGGTCCCAGACTTCCTTCTCGCGTCCCGGCATCGAGCGTGCACGATCAATCACCGCGCGGTTGACCTCGTCGTCGGTGACCGTGATCTTGTTTTTCTCGCCGATCTCCGACATCACGAGGCCGAGCCGGACGCGGCGATCGGCGATCTTGCGATACTCCGCCTCTGACTCATCTTCGGTTGTCCCCTCGTCGGCGAACGACCTGCCGGTGGTTCCCATTTCGTGCAGGAGTGAACCCCAGACCTGCTTGAATTCTTCCTCGACCAGCGACGGCGGCGCCTCGAACTGATGCGCCTCGTCCAGACGGTCGAGCAGAACGCGCTTGACGCGCTGACGGCTTGTCTCGGCGAATTCCGCCGTCATCCGCTGGCGCACGGCATCCTTCAGCTTGTCGAACGATTCAAGGCCGACTGCCTTGGCAAAATCGTCATCGATCGTCACCTCCTGCGGCGCTTCAACCGCGGTGGCCATCGTCTCGAATTCGGCGTCCTTGCCGGCAAGCTTCAGGTTGCCGTAAACCTTCGGGAAGGAAGCCTTCACAAGACGGGTCTCGCCTGATGCGATCCCGACCAGCTGGTCCTCGAAACCGGGGATGAACTGGCCGGTACCGATCACAACCTGGATGCCTTCGCCGGTGCCACCTTCGAACGGGGTTCCATCGATGCTGCCCGTGAAGTTGATGGTGACCCGATCACCCGTTTCCGCCGTGGCACCGTCGGCCTTGGCAGAATATTTGCGGTTTTGCTCGGCGAGACGCTTGAGCGCGTCCTCAAGATCAGCGTCGGTCACCTCGGCTACCGGCTTCTCGACGGAGAAACTCTTGAAGTCGGCCAACTGGATCGGGGGCACGACCTCGATGTACACCGTGTAGGTCAAATCGGATTTGCCAGTCAGGATGTTATCGACGGCGTTCTCTTCCGTCGGCAGTGTGACCTTGGGTTCGGTCGCCAGCTTGAAGCCGCGTTCGGTGAAAATCTGCGAATTGGTTTCGCGGATGGTCTGCTCCACCGTCTCCGCCATCACCGAGCGGCCGTAGACCTTTTTGAGGTGGCTAACCGGTACCTTGCCGGGACGAAATCCGTTGAGGCGGACCTTATCCTTGATATCCACCAGACGTGCATCCGCCTTGGCACCGATATCGGATGCCGGAACGCTGATCTGGAACTCGTGCTTCAATCCCTCGGTCAGGGTTTCTGTGACCTGCATGGCGTCAATCTTCTTCTGCTCTCGTCCCGAGCAATCGCCCGTGACCTTGTAAATGGATTCGACGCTCGACCTATCAAGCCTGCGCCGCTGGTTCGGCTAACCCATCCGGCATCAGGACAGGTTCTCCAGTAATTCGTCATGCAAACGCTGAAAGCGCTTGGTGCGGGCGGAGGGACTCGAACCCCCACAACTTTCGTCACTGGAACCTAAATCCAGCGCGTCTACCAATTCCGCCACGCCCGCTGATAGCATCATGTCCGGCCGCGATGCCGCGGGCGGCGGGCTTATAACATGAGCCCATCGGTTCGCAGCAAAAAAATGGCCGCCTGCCTCCTGCGTAACGCCGGCGGCTGGACATCTCCAGTGGAAAATGGTCCGCATCAGGCATGGCGGAGCGCATCCCAAGGCTGGACGGTCGACCTGATCGACGCGAGTTGATCGCCGGATTGGGAGCTGCCCTGATCGGCCCGGCATTGCCTTCCAGGGCGGCTACTCCGGCGTCGCCCGTGCTGGCACTGCAGGCCAAAACCGGTGCCGTCAGCCTGCGTCCAGGCCAGTCGGCCACACCGGTCTCGTCACTTGTCACAGTTCCGGGCCACGCCCCGCTTCGCCTCAAACGCGGCGACGCGCTCGAAATCCAGCTGGAGAACGAGACGGCGGCGCCGATCGCATTCAACTGGCTTGGTATCGACGGGGTTCCGGCCAGCGAGCCGCTGCTGGCCAGGGCGCCGCTGGTGCCCAGCGCCAAGGATAGTTTTACGATTCCATTGCGTCACGCAGGTACCTTCATGTGTGACGCCAGACTGTTGGCTGACGGTCAAGCGCTCCCGTCGGGCGTGCGGGCGTTGATCGTCGGCGAAAGCGATACGGTGGCGGTGGATCGCGACGAGGTGCTGCTTTTTGAGGACTGGCGGCTGCGCCCGGACGGAACCGCGATAGCCCCTGGAAGCGACCCGGGAGACACAACACCGTTCCGCTCGGTCAATGGACAGGTCACATCGGAGATTCTCACCCGTCTCCATGAGCGTCTCAGGCTTCGCCTTATCAATGGATTTCAACGCAGTGTTATTGCTGTAAAAATCGAAAATCACGATGTCCAGGTGATGGCGCTCGATGGTCAGCCCGCAGAGCCGTTCCCAGCCCGCAATGGCGCCGTCGTGCTGGCCCCGGGTGCCCGGGCCGACGTCTTTGTCGACGCCACGCTGCCTGCGGGCGCGGTCTCATCCGTCCTGTTGCATGATGGAAGCGAGGCTCGCCCGATCGCCCGCCTCGTCGGCTCGAAGGAGCCTCCGCTCCGAAACGCACCGCTGGTGGCGGCGAACCCGCTGCCGTCCAACGCCCTGCCGGCGCGCCTTGATCTCAAAGGCGCGATGCGCGTCGATTTGCCCCTGAACGGATCGCCGTCCAACTGGGTGGTGCCTGCGGCCTTCTCCGCCTCGGCGCCGCCCGCATTCCACGCCAAAGCGGGCCGTACCGTCGTGCTGGCCCTGACAAATCGCACGGCCACCGCGACCGTCTTCCACCTTCATGGCCACCATTTCCGGCTGCTGGACCGGCTCGACGACGGCTGGAAGCCATTTTGGCTGGATACGCTCGCTGTCGAACCCGGGCAGACCCAACTGATCGCCTTCGCGGCTGACTATTCCGGACGCTGGCTGATGGAAGCGACAGCGACCGACTGGGCGGCGCCGAGACGACTGCAATGGTACAGTGTCGGATAAATGGGCTCAGTAGGCGATTCCAAAGCTGTCATAGAGCCGCCGGAACACCGCAGGCAACGTTTCCGGCAAATCCTCGGCGATCAGACCTGGTCCGGCCTCGCGCGCCGCCTCGCCATGCATCCAGACCCCGATCGAGGCGGCCTCGAATGCCGGCGCGCCCTGCGCCATCATCCCCGCAATCATTCCGGACAGAACATCACCGGCGCCGGCCGTAGCCAGCCAGGGCGGCGCGTTGGTGGCGATGGTGGCACGGCCGTCCGGCGATGCGACAACCGTATCCGGCCCCTTGAGCAGGACCACGGCGCTGCAACGCTCGGCCGCCGCCCGCACCCGCTCGAGCTTCGAGCGCAGCGGATGTTTGTTGCTGATATCGCTGAACAGCCGGGGGAATTCCCCCTCATGCGGCGTCAGCACGATCTGCTGATCGACGGAAAGCCTGATCGCCTCGAATAGCCGATCCGGCGCGTCGGCAAAACTCGTCAGCGCGTCCGCATCGAGTACGATATGCCGCTTCGCGGCAAGCGCGGTGAGGACAAAATCGCAGGTGCGGGCGCCGACGCCGGCCCCGGGCCCGATCACGCAACTGTTGAGACGCTTGTCGGCAAGCAACCCCGCAAACTCGACCACCGTATCGGCGGCTTGCACCATCACGGCGGTGAGCGCGGACGCATTGACAGCAAGCGCATTCCGCGGCGTGGCCAACGTCACCAGCCCGGCGCCGGCCCGCAATGCGCCCCGCGCTGACATCCGCGCGGC
>JAGXAF010000186.1 GCA_018971675.1 Bradyrhizobium sp. | reverse complement strand
CGGGCCGATCCGGTTCCCATTTCCTCGTCGAGCGCCTGCCATGCCGGGCGGATCCTGGGTTCGAATTCGGTCATTTTGCCGGCCGCGTCGAATTTGATGAGGTCGGTGTCCCTGGCTGCCAGGGTATTTATTTCGGCAGGCATGTCACCCGTCGGTGTACTCTTTCGGCAATACAGTTCCAAAACGCGAAGCGAACGGGTTCACGATGCAGGATGATGACGGCAAACGCGAGGGGCAACCCGATGCAATTGCGAAAAGCACGGGCAAGGGCGTCAGGCAGGATCCGCGGCAGGACCGACTGAAGCTGGCGCTGCGCGAGAATCTCAAGCGCCGGAAATCGCAGGCGAGGGGGCGCGCGGATCTGGCCTCCGCGACTTCCAATATCCAGAACGTCTCACCATATGACGACGGCGCGGAGCACGGAGGCAACCAGCCGTCTCGCTACCGGCGTGACGGATGAGGCGCGGATGAGCGAGGGGACTACGACCGCAAGCACGACGGCTTCGGGCGCGCGGCCGGTGGCTTCCTTCCCGCGCCATGAGCAGACCTTTCCCGCATTGACGCCGCAAGAGATCGCGCGGATGCGGCGGTTCGCAGAAGTCCGCAAATACAAGGACGGCGAAAAGCTGTTTCAGACCGGCAAGCCCGGGCCCGGAATGTTCGTGGTGTTGTCGGGCCACGTCACCTTGACCCAGCGCGACGGGCTCGGCCACGTCACGCCGATCATCGATCAGGGGCCGGGGCAGTTTCTCGCCGAAATCGGTCAGTTGTCGGGCCGCGTTGCGCTGGTCGATGGCCAGGCCGAAGGCGACGTCGAAACGCTGTTGATCCCGCCGGCGCAATTGCGGGCGCTGCTGGTCGCCGAAGCCGATCTCGGCGAACGCATCATGCGCGCGTTGATCCTGCGCCGGGTCAATTTGATCCAGGCCGGCGCCGGCGGTCCGGTGCTGATTGGTCCTGCGGATTCCAGCGGCGTTATCCGCCTGCGGGGATTCCTCACCCGCAACGGCAGTCCGCATCATCTGCTTGACCCCAAGACCGATCACGACGCCGCCGAAGTGATCGCGCGCTATTCGCCCTCGTCGACCGACTGGCCGCTGGTGGTCGCCCCCGACGGGACCGTGCTTCGCAACCCGAGCGAATCCGAACTGGCGCGGGCGATGGGAATGATCCGCGGCCTCATGAAGGATCGGATTTACGATGTCGCGGTGGTCGGCAGCGGCCCCGCCGGATTGTCGACCGCGGTGTATGCGGCGTCCGAAGGGCTCAGCGTCGCGGTCTGCGATGCGCGCGCGTTCGGAGGCCAGGCCGGCGCCAGCGCGCGCATCGAGAATTATCTGGGTTTCCCGACCGGCATTTCCGGCCTGGCGCTGACCGCGCGCGCCTTTAACCAGGCGCAGAAATTCGGCGCCGACATGATGATCCCGGTCGAGGTGAAGGGGCTCGATTGTTCACGCGAGGACGGCGCCTTCGGGCTGAAGCTCGATAGCGGCGAGGTGCTGCGGGCAAGGTCGGTCGTGGTGGCGAGCGGCGCGCGCTACCGGCGCCCGGAGATCGCAAACCTTGCCGATTTCGAAGGCCGCGGCGTCTGGTACTGGGCTTCCCCGATCGAGGCGCGGCTCTGCGCCGAACAGGAAATCGTGCTGGTCGGCGGCGGCAATTCCGCGGGCCAGGCCGCGGTGTTCCTGTCCGGCCATGCCCGCCGGGTGAACATGGTGATCCGCGGCGGCGGGCTCGGCGCCAGCATGTCGCGCTATCTGATCGAGCGCATCGAGGCCACGCCGAACATCGAACTGATATTCAACACCGAGGTGGTCGCGCTCCAAGGCGCGGCGGGTGCCTCGCTCGAACGCGTGCGCTGGCGCAGCCGGCTCTCCGGCGAGGAAAGCGGCATCGACATTCGCAACCTCTTTCTGTTCGTCGGCGCCGATCCGGCCACCGGCTGGCTCCAAGGCTGCGGCGTCATGCTCGATCGCGGCGGCTTCGTCGTGACGGGCGCGCAGGCAGCGACGGCGAGAGGCGACCTGGCGTCGGGGCTGGAAACCTCGGTGCCCGGCGTGTTCGCGGTTGGCGATGTGCGGTCGGGATCGGTCAAGCGGGTCGGTGGCGCGATCGGCGAGGGCGCCCAGGTGGTGGCGGCGCTGCATGCGTTTCTGGGCGACACGGCGAAGCCAGCGCTTTAACGGGGAGACGAGACGATGGCAAAGAGCTGTACCCATATCGCGGACATCCGCGAGGTCACGCCAAGCGCGCTCGGTTGCGAGGAATGCCTGAAGATCGGCAGCGAGTGGCTGCATTTGCGGATCTGCCGTCACTGCGGCCATGTCGGCTGTTGCGACGATTCACCCAACAGGCACGCGACCAAGCATTTTCATGCTACCGGGCATCCGATCATCGAGGGCTACGATCCGCCCGAAGGCTGGGGCTGGTGTTTTGTCGATGAAGTTTTGTTCGATCTGTCTGATCGGAAGACCCCGCATAATGGGCCGATCCCGCGGTATTACTGAAGGCCATACATTGACGCAGTGGGTGACGGCGTCAGCACAGGGGACCACATCGAGGTCACATCATGAAAGTCATCATATTCGGCGCCACGGGAATGGTCGGACAGGGCGTGCTGCGCGAGTGCCTGGTCGATCCGGGCGTGGAGAGCGTGCTCTCGATCGGGCGGCGTCCGTGCGGCAGGCAGGATCCCAAGCTGCAGGAAATCCTGCACGATGATTTCTTCAATTATTCCGCGATCGAGTCCCGGCTTGCTGGCTACGATGCCTGCTTCTTCTGCCTCGGCGTTTCCTCGGTCGGGATGGACGCCGAGCGCTACCGGCATCTGACCTACGATCTGACCATGGCGGCGGCCACGGCGCTGGCTCGACTCAATCCCGGCATGGTGTTCACCTATGTCACCGGGCGCGGCACCGACTCGACCGAGCGAGGGCGGGTGATGTGGGCGCGCGTCAAGGGCAAGACCGAAAACGATCTGCTCAAGCTGCCATTCAAGGCGGCCTATATGTTTCGGCCCGCCGGCATCCAGCCGCTGCACGGCGTGGAGTCGAACCTTGCCTGGGCAAGGCCGATCTATACCGCGACGGCACCGCTGTTGGCGCTCTTGGTCCGCGTCTCGCCGAAATCGATGACGACCACCGAACGGGTGGGTCGCGCCATGATCGGCGTTGCGCGCGACGGTTATCCGAAGCCGGTGCTGGAAAGCGCGGATATCAATCGGTTCTAGCGCAGCCGTCATTCCGCGGTGCGCGACCCGGAATAGATCCGAAATGTCTGTGGCTGGTTACTTCCAGCCACATGAAATCGCCGCAAATTTCACGCTTTTGCCATATGGGGTTCATTCGCCCTATACTTTGTTCACCGCAATCGGCAGGTTCGGCATGGATCGCATTCGTATCGTGGGCGGCAACAGGCTGAACGGCACCATTCCGATCTCCGGTGCGAAAAATGCCGCATTGCCGCTGATGATCGCCGCCCTGTTGTCGGACGAGACGTTGATCCTGGACAACGTGCCGCGGCTGGCCGACGTCGCGCAACTGCAGCGCATTCTCGGTAATCATGGCGTCGACATTCTGTCGGCTGGCAAGCGCCCCGGCGATGGACAATATCAGGGCCAGACCCTGCATATTTCCGCGGCCGACGTCATCGACACCACGGCGCCCTATGAACTGGTGTCGCGGATGCGCGCGAGCTTCTGGGTGATCGCGCCGCTGCTGGCGCGGATGCACGAGGCCAAAGTTTCGCTGCCCGGCGGCTGCGCCATCGGCACCCGGCCGGTTGATCTCTTGATCATGGCGCTGGAAAGACTTGGCGCGGAAATCGCCATCGATGGCGGCTATGTGGTCGCGAAGGCGCCGGGCGGGCTGAAGGGCGCCGTTATCGAGTTTCCCAAGATCACGGTCAGCGGTACCCATGTTGCGTTGATGGCGGCTACCCTGGCCAAGGGCACGACCTCTATCAGCAACGCTGCCTGCGAGCCGGAAATCTTTGATGTCGCCGAGTGCCTGAACAAGATGGGCGCGCGCATCTCCGGCGCCGGCACGCCCCGCATCATGATCGAGGGCGTCACCAGGCTTCATGGCGCGCGGCATACCGTGCTGCCGGATCGAATCGAAACCGGCACCTACGCGATGGCGGTGGCGATGACCGGCGGCGATGTGCAACTTTCCGGCGCGCGACCGGAATTGCTGCAATCGGCGCTCGACGTGCTGACCGAGGCCGGCGCGGTCATCACCCCCAACAATTCAGGCATTCGGGTGGCCCGCAACGGCGCCGCGATCGAACCGGTGAATGTATCGACCGCTCCGTTCCCTGGTTTTCCCACCGACCTGCAGGCGCAGTTGATGGCGTTGATGGCCTGCGCCCGCGGCTGTTCGCAGATCACCGAGACGATTTTCGAGAATCGCTTCATGCATGTGCAGGAGCTGGCGCGGTTCGGCGCGCGGATCAGCCTTGATGGCGAGACCGCGACCATCGACGGCATCGCCAAACTGCGCGGCGCGCCGGTGATGGCGACCGACCTGCGCGCCTCGGTGTCGCTGGTGATCGCGGGGCTGGCCGCCGAGGGCGAGACCATGGTCAACCGGGTCTATCATCTCGACCGCGGTTTCGAGCGGCTGGAAGAGAAGCTGTCGGGCTGCGGCGCGTCGATCCAGCGCATCCGCGATTGAAGGCTCGAGATAGCGGGCGGCCCGGTTCGAATCGATAGTGCTCGATGCCGACGACCTTGCGGTCATTTCCGCCCCTGTCCGGATAGATCCGATTTCGATCCCACCGATTTCCCGACTCGGGTAGACACGGGTTGGCTGGGGGAGCGGCGCGTCGGCCTCGTTGCGGGTGGCCTCGTTCCGGCGGTTCAAGGGTTGACGGCCATTGGCGGTCGCGTCATTGAGCATAGGCCTGCAATTCAGGTTCAAGGAGCCACCGAGAAGGCTGCCATGCCGCTTCGCCTCGACAGCAACAGCGCCGATTTCGACCAGCGCTTCGGCGCATTTCTCGCCGCCAAGCGCGAGGCGTCGGCCGATGTCGAGCGGGCGACCCGCGCCATTGTCGATGACGTGGCGGCGCGCGGTGACGCCGCCCTGATCGAGGCGACACGAAAATTCGACCGGCTCGACATCGACGCAAACGGGCTGCGCGTGACCGCGGTCGAGATCGATGCCGCCGTGAAGGCCTGTGATGGCCCGACGCTGGAAGCGCTGAAATTCGCGCGCGACCGTATCGAGACTTTTCACCGGCGGCAGATGCCGAAGGACGAGCGTTTCACCGACGCGCAGGGCGTCGAACTCGGCTGGCGCTGGCGCGCGATCGAGGCCGTCGGTCTCTATGTCCCGGGCGGCACGGCGGCCTATCCGTCCTCCGTGCTGATGAACGCCGTGCCCGCAACCGTCGCCGGCGTCCCGCGGGTGGTGATGGTGGTGCCGTCGCCGGACGGCGGGCTCAATCCGCTGGTGCTGGCGGCCGCCGATCTCGCCGGCGTGTCCGAGATCTATCGTGTCGGCGGCGCGCAGGCGGTGGCGGCGCTGGCCTGGGGCACCGCGACCATCGCGCCGGTGGCCAAGATCGTCGGCCCCGGCAACGCCTATGTCGCCGCCGCCAAGCGGCTGGTGTTCGGCAAGGTCGGCATCGACATGATCGCCGGCCCCTCGGAAGTGCTCGTGATCGCCGACCGTACCGGCAACGCCGGCTGGATTGCGGCTGACCTTCTGGCGCAGGCCGAGCATGATGCCGCCGCGCAGTCGATCCTGATCACCGACGATGCGGCGCTGGCCGGCGAGGTCGAGCGCGCGGTCGAATCGCAATTGAAGACCTTGCCGCGCGCGGAGATCGCGCGGGCCTCGTGGAACGGGTTCGGCGCCATCATCATGGTCAAGAACCTCGACGATGCGGTGCCATTGGCCGACGCGATCGCGGCCGAGCATCTCGAAATCATGACCGTGGATCCGGAAGCGCTGGCGGCCAGGATCCGCAATGCCGGCGCGATCTTCCTCGGGCCTCACACGCCCGAGGCGATCGGCGACTATGTCGGCGGCTCCAATCACGTGCTGCCGACCGCGCGCTCGGCGCGGTTCTCATCAGGGCTGAGCGTGCTCGATTTCATGAAGCGGACCTCGCTCCTCAAATGCGGGCCGGAGCAGTTGCGGGCATTGGGGCCGGCGGCGATCACGCTCGGCCAGGCCGAAGGGCTCGAGGCCCATGCCCGTTCGGTCGCCATGCGCCTTAATTTGCCAAAAGATCCGTCATGACCAAGCCGCCGCCCAACGACGATCCGAAGGGCGATTCGGGGGGCGACTCAAACAATCGCATCGTCGCGGTGACGCTCGACGAGGAATCGATCGGGCGCTCCGGTCCCGACATCGAGCATGAGCGCGCGATCGCGATCTACGACCTGATCGAGCAAAACCTGTTCGCGCCGGAGGGCGCCGAAGGCGGCCCATTCGCCCTGCATATCGGCATCACCGGCAACCGCCTGATGTTCGACATCCGCCGCGAGGACGGCACGCCGGTGGTGGCGCATCTGTTGTCGCTGACGCCGTTCCGGCGCATCGTCAAAGACTATTTCATGATCTGCGACAGCTACTACCAGGCGATCCGCACCGCGACGCCGGACAAGATCGAAGCCATCGACATGGGTCGCCGCGGCATTCACGACGATGGCTCGCGCACGCTGCAGGAGCGCCTGAAAGGCAAGGTGCGGGTCGATTGCGAAACCGCGCGCCGGCTGTTCACGCTGATCTGCGTCCTGCACTGGAAGGGCGAAGCATGACGGTTCCGCTCCCGGCCGCGCCAAGCACAGAAGAGTCGTGAGCCCATGGCGGCGCCACCGCGCCCGCGCAATCCCCAGGCCGTGCTGTTCGCATGCGGCTTGAACAGCGTGCGCTCGCCGATGGCGGAGAGCCTGCTGCAGCGGAT
>JAGXAF010000010.1 GCA_018971675.1 Bradyrhizobium sp. | reverse complement strand
ACCGTGATTTTCTTGCCGGCGTCGTGGTCCCTCCTGTCAATGTCGTAGTCGGCATAGGCGCCGGCGCGGTAGTCCTCGCACATCGCATGGACGCGCGACGGATCGCGGAACGGCGCCAGATAATGTTCCAGCGCGCGCGGATCGAACGCGCCGAGATTTTTCGTCCTGGTCCAGCTCGCCATTTTCTGCTTGAGAAAAAAGTCCGGATTGCCGCCGATCAACGTTTCCGGCAACGGAGCAGGCTGCGCGAGAAAGGTCCAGTGATAAATCTTCAGCGCATAGAGCCGGTTGATCTTTTCCCAGTAGTCATAGGTCGGCAGGATGTCGAGCACGGCGAGCCGCGACAGCCGGCCGGGATGATCGAGCGCGAGGCGATATGAGACCCGGCCGCCGCGGTCGTGGCCGGCCAGCGCGAAATGCACATGGCCGAGTTGTTCCATGACTTCCACCATGGTCCGCGCCATTGCACGTTTGGTGTAGGGCGTATGGTCCCTGTCGCTCTCGGGCATGTCGGACCAGCCATAGCCCGGCAGGTCGGCGATGATCAGCGTGAATTCGTCGGCCAATCGCGGCGCCACCTTGTGCCACATGACATGAGTTGAGGGGAATCCGTGCAGCAACATCAGCGGCGGCCCGTTGCCGCCGACACGGGCAAAAATGCGCCCCGAACCGGTATTGATCCATTTGGAGTCATATCCGGGAAACAGATCGGCAAGATCGGGCATGGTTCATACTCGCATCGTGGTCATCGTGCGCAAGGCGGACGATAACCAGCAACGCTTGCGAGCGGCAAGGCGCGCATGCCGGATATCCGGCTTTCGCGGAATAAGACCTCCGCGCGGCGCCTTAAAACTATTCCGTCTGCTCCTGCTCCACCGCTTGCCCGCCGATGTCGCGGCGGCAAAAGCCGTCAGGCCAGTCGATCCGATCAACCGCCTGGTAGGCGCGGCGCTGCGCCTCGCCGATGGTCTTGCCCGAGGCGCAGATATTCAACACGCGCCCGCCATTGGCGAGGATCTTTCCATCGCGGGACACGGTGCCGGCGTGGAAGATTTCGACGCCTTCGATCCCGGCAGCCTCGTCAAGGCCGTCGATCGGCGTGCCCTTCTTGTAATCGCCGGGATAGCCCTTCGCCGCCATCACCACCGTCAGCGCGGCTTCGTTGTACCAGCGCAGATTGAAATTCTTCAACTGCCCGTCACATGAGGCCAGAAATGCCGGCAGGATGTCGGACATCATCCGCAGCATCAGCACCTGGCATTCGGGATCGCCGAAGCGGACATTGTATTCGAACAGTTTTGGGCCCTGCGCGGTCAGCATCACGCCGGCATAGAGCACGCCCTTGAAAGGCATGCCGCGCGTCTTCATGCCCGCAACCGTCGGCAGGATGATCCGTGACATGATCTGATCATGCACTTCAGGCGTCACGAATGGCGTCGGTGAATAGGCGCCCATGCCGCCGGTGTTCGGTCCCTCGTCGTGATCGAACACGCGCTTGTGGTCCTGCGCGGCCGCCAGCGGAATCGCGGTCTCGCCGTCGCACAGCGCGAAGAAGCTGATCTCGCGGCCCGTCAGGAATTCCTCGATCACGACTTCCGCCCCGGCCGGGCCGAACGCACCGTCGAACATCATGGCGATGGCGTCCTCCGCCTGCCGCAAGGTGGTGGCGACGACGACACCCTTGCCGGCCGCCAGCCCGTCGGCCTTGACCACGATCGGCGCGCCCTGCGCGCGGACATAAGCCAGCGCATCCTTTGCATCGGCGAAGCGGCGATAGGCACCGGTCGGGATATCGAACTCGCGGCAAAGGTCCTTGGTAAATCCCTTGGAACCCTCGAGCTGCGCCGCCTGTTTGCCGGGACCGAACGCCTTGATCCCGGCAGCGGCGAAGTCGTCGACGATCCCGGCAGCCAGCGGCACTTCGGGACCGACCACCACCAAATCAACCGCATTGGTCTTGCAGAAATCGATCACCGCGCCATGGTCGGCAATATCGATCGCGACGCATTCGGCTTCCCGGGCGATGCCGGCATTGCCCGGTGCGCACCACAGCCTGGTTAGCAGCGGGGACGCGGCGATCTTCCACGCCAGTGCATGTTCGCGGCCGCCGGAACCGAGCAGGAGGATGTTCATCAATATTGCCCGAAGAAGGGAACGCGAGGTTCAGTCGGTCGCACGAAACTGCCTTTCACGGCAAGCGAAAGATAGTTCCGTTTACCGCCATTCCGGGATGCGCCAAACTCGCCCTCTACCCTATCATACAGCGTCATTTGCCATGCAAATCCGATTTGCGATGGCAGCCGAAATCCTTACCTTGTGTACAGACAAAAGGCCGATTCGATCACAAAAATGCCCGCGCCCGACACCCTGCTCAACGCTCCCGAATTCACCGTCTCGGAGCTGTCCGCCGCGCTGAAGCGGACGGTCGAGGATACCTATGGACATGTGCGGGTGCGCGGCGAGATCTCGGGCTTTCGCGGGCCGCATTCCTCGGGCCATTGCTATTTCGCGCTGAAGGACGAGAGCGCCAAGATCGAGGCGGTGATCTGGAAGGGCATCCACGGAAGGATGCGTTTCAAGCCGCAGGAAGGCCTTGAGGTCATCGCCACCGGCAAGCTCACCACCTATCCCGGCTCGTCGAAATACCAGATCGTCATCGAGGCGATCGAACCCGCCGGCATCGGCGCGCTGATGGCGCTGATGGAGGAGCGCAAGAAGAAGCTCGGCGCCGAAGGATTGTTCGACGAGGCGCGCAAGCAGCTTTTGCCCTGGTTGCCGGAAGTGGTCGGCGTGATCACCTCGCCGACCGGCGCGGTGATCCGCGATATCCTGCACCGGCTGGAAGACCGCTTTCCGCGCCGCGTGCTGGTGTGGCCGGTCAAGGTGCAGGGTGAGGGTTCGGCTGAACAGGTCGCGGCCGCGATCCGCGGCTTCAATGCACTGCCCGAGCAGGGCAAGATTCCGCGACCCGACGTGCTGATCGTCGCGCGTGGCGGCGGCTCGCTGGAGGACCTCTGGTCGTTCAACGAGGAAATCGTGGTCCGCGCCGCCGCCGAAAGCATGATCCCGCTGATCTCGGCGGTCGGCCACGAGACCGACATCACGCTGATCGATTTCGCTGCCGACAAGCGCGCCCCGACGCCGACCGCCGCCGCCGAAATGGCGGTGCCGGTGCGCAGCGAATTGATGGTCGAGGTGTCGACGCTGGCGCGCCGCGTCATGGTGTGCTGGCGGCGCGCGCAGGAAGGCCGTCGCAACGAACTGCGCGCGGCGATGCGCGCTTTGCCCGCCGCCGGTGACCTGCTGGCGATCCCGCGTCAGCGGCTGGACGGCGCCGCCGGCGCCCTGCCCCGCGCATTGAAGACGAACACGCACGCGCACTTCCGCCGCTTCGCAGGCAGCAGCGCCCGGCTCACCATGCGGGTACTGCGCGGGCAGATCGTGCAGGCGAAACAGCGGCTGGCCGCATCCGGCGGGCGGCTGATGCATTCAGCAACGTCGCTGTTACGCTATCGCCGCGACCGCTATGCCGGACTTGCGATCAGGCTGACAGCCTCGAAATCGTCTAACGCGCAGGCACAGCGTCAGATCATCGCGCGGGAGCGCGAACGCACACAACGCCTGGCCGACCGCGCGCGGCGCGCGCTGGTCACCGCGATGCAGCGTCATCAGGCCCGCGTCGCCCATTCCGGCCAGTTGCTGGCCGCGCTGTCCTATCGCAGCGTGCTGACGCGAGGTTTCGCACTGGTGCGCGATGAGCAGGGCCATGCCGTGCATGCTGCCGCCGCGATCGGGCCAGGCGCGCATCTCTCGCTCGAATTTGCCGATGGACGCGTTGCGGCGACGGCGGACACTGATCGGCCGACGGTCACACGGCCGGCGAAGCCGGCTGCGGGCGAAGCCAGGGAGCAGCCGAGGGCGGCCGCGCCCAAGCGCATCGTCAAGCCGGCTGGCCAGGGAAGTCTGTTTTAAAAGCCGTTTGTTTTAGTGCAGCGTTATGCCCGGGCTTGACCCGGGCATTCACGTCTTAAGCGCACCAGTCGGGAAGGACGTGGATGGCCGGAACAAGTGCGGCCATGACGATGAATTCCTGGCCCCTATCGCGCCAGCCATTCGGCGACGCGCTTTTGCGAATCGGCGCGGGCTTCCGGGTCGGTGCCGAGATGGCCGTGCTCGGGCGCCGCGGCATCCGGAGTTCCAGCCAGCGCATGCAGCGGCAGGTTGGCGCGGTCGAAATCATGATAGGCGCCGGGATAGACTACGATCCGCACCAGCGCACTGCGGCCCCGCGCGCCCTCGATCATCTGACGGCAGGCCGGCGGTGAACTGACGTCGTCCTTGGCGCCAATCAGCACCAGCGTCGGCACGCGTGCGCTCCAGCCGAGCCCGGACGAGATTCGGCAATCCGGATAGAACGCAATCGCCGAGCGGAAATCCGGATCGGTGCTGCGCGACGACAATTGCGGACGCACCGCCCACAACAGCGCGCTGGCGCCGTTCGCCCATCCGAGCAGGCTGATGCGGTCGTGGGCAGCCCAAGGCTGCCCTATCAACCATTGCCGCGCTGCCGTGATGTCAGCCACCCTTTCTCGGCGCGCCAGCACGTGGTGATCCTTGACCCGGCATTGCGGGCCGAGTTCGCGCGAGCCATAGCTGTCAGGCAGCAGCACCGCCTTGCCTTGCTTCAACAATTGCTCGGCCCAGTCGCGATAGCGCCGCTGCACCGCTTCGGAACGGCCGCCCAGTCCGCCACATGCATGCAAGGCAATCACTACAGGAAACGGACCGTTGCCGTCGGGCTTGAAGAGTTGCGCATGCAATGTCGCTTTGCCGGACGGAATGTCGACCTCATGAACCGCGGGTAGCCGCACCGTCTCGACGGCAGCGGCCGGCTTCGCGGCAAAGGTCATGGAAAACAGGGTCACGCCAACGAGCGTCAGGAAGGGGCTTGCTGACAGAAGGCGCATCGGGCTTGCCGGGTCATGAGGGTGCTGGAATAAAGACAGCACTCCATTAACAAACCTACCATGCGCTCAAGGACGCGCCCAAGCCGGCAATCCATCACAAATCAGTGGGTTTGACGGGCCGACACCGAAACCCATTTATGATAGATACGCATCCAAACCTTCCATCCGGCCCGGACGGCCGGAGCAATCGGAGTTCAACCGTGCTCAATAAATTCGGCCCATCGGGCCAAGGCGAGGCGCAGGTGCAATATCTGGACGGCGATTTCCGCGTGATCTCGCCGGGAACCCATGTGCGTTGCGCGATAACGGACGCGCTCATTCCGCTGGACGAGTTGAAATACTGGAGCGTCGATCTGCAGGAAGCCTATGCGGTCCCGACCGCCGTGCTGCAGCGGCATTTCCCGGCGGCGTTGAAGACGCAAGGCTGACCGCGCTGTGGCCTGGGCTTCGGCGACGCAGCGGCTAATCATGCGGCCGGTGATTCTTCCCGCGCGCGCTGAATAACTGTTCCACCACGAATTTACGCAACCTTGCGACGTCGTCGAACTCCAGCGTCACCCCGAACGGCACGATGCCGCGCGCTGGCTTCATGCCGCCGTCGCCTCCGCGTAACCGCGCCAAATCCTTTTCCGTCGTCACCGGCGTCAGCCCGTCGCGGCTGGCTTCCGCGACCAGAGCTTCGATCTCGCCCGGCGAAAATGGATGATGATCGGCAAAGACACGCTCGCGAGCGACATCGATGCCGGCATCGCGCAGCGTCCTGAAAAAACGGCCGGGATCGCCGATCCCGGCAAACGCCAGCACGCGCTTGCCGACAAGCGCCTCAAGCGAGGCGGCATCCGGCTTCAGTCGCGCCGACAACACCGGCTTGCCCCGTGCGGCCATAGCGGTCGCGACCGCAACCGCCGCGGAGCCTGCGCCGATCACGATCAGCGCGTCCGTGCGATCGAGTTGCGGCGCCAGCGGCGCGCGCAGAGGACCGGCGGGAAACACGCGGCCATTGCCCAGGCCGCGATCGCTGTCGATGACGATGAACGAACTGTCCTTGCCGATCGCCGGATTCTGGAAGCCGTCGTCCATCACGATGACGGTCGCGCCTTGCGCGCGCGCCAGCGCGACGCCGCCAACGCGATCGCGCGCAACGACCACCGGAACCGTCAGTGCCAGCATCAACGGCTCGTCGCCGACATCTGCGGCGATGTCGCGCGACCAGTCGACCTGGTGCGGGCCTTGCAATCTTCCGCCATAGCCGCGGCTCAGCACCACGGGAGTCTCGCCGAGATCGCGCAGCAGCCTGGTCAACGCCAGTACCGTCGGGGTCTTGCCGGCGCCGCCGGTGTGATAGTTGCCGACGCACAGCACGGGGATGCCGGCATCGAAACCGCGGCTCCGCAACCGCGCGGCCGCGATCAGGCCATAGACCGCCCCGAGCGGCGTCAATAATCGCGATGTCCATGATGGCGGCCGATACCAGAAGGCCGGCTCACGCACTGGCTGACCCCATTTCGAGCCGCAATTGCAACAGATACGGCTCGAGCGCGACCAGCGTGCGCTCCAGCGCTCCGCCGAGTTGTTCGACCACGCGCGTCGATGCCGCAACCGAGGTCTCGCGCGCCAGGGGATCGGACAGCAAATGTCCAAGCTGTTTCGTCAGCGCTTCCGGCGTATCGGCGCACCGTGCGCCGCCGGCGCCGTCGAGCGCCTCATAGACATCGCTGAAGTTGAAAACATGAGGGCCATGCACGATCGAGGCGCCGAGCTTCACCGCCTCGATCGGATTCTGACCGCCATGGGGAACCAGCGACCCTCCCATGAACACGATCGGCGCCAGCCGGTAGAACAAGCCGAGTTCGCCCATGGTGTCGGCGACATAGATGTCAGTGGCCGCCGTCGGCAATTCGTCGCGCGAACGCAAGCCCGCGCGCAGGCCCCCGGTTGCGATGGTTCGGGCGATGGCCTCGCCGCGATCGGGATGCCGCGGCACCACCACGCTCAGCAGCGACGGAAAGTATCGGACGAGCGAGCGATGGGTTGCGACCAGCAGATCCTCTTCGCCCGGATGGGTCGAAGCCGCGACGATGATCGGGCGGCCGCGCGTCACCGACATCAGTCGCTCCAGCCTGGCGGCGTCAGCGGGTGGCGCCGGAACATCAAGCTTCAGGTTGCCGGTGGTGATGACGTTGCGGCTACCGAGCGCCACGAAGCGTTCAGCGTCGACCCGCGATTGCGCGAGGCAGACCTCGAACCGGCCAAGCAAGGCCGAGATGGTGCCATTGACCCGACGCCAGCGCGGGAACGAGCGATGCGACATCCGGCCATTGATCAACACCATCGGCAAACGCCTCGCCGCGCTCGACAGGATGAGGTTGGGCCACAGGTCCGACTCGATGAAGAGCGCAAGCGAGGGCTTCCAGTGATCGAGAAAGCGCGCGACATAAGGCGGCGAATCGTAAGGCACGTATTGATGGATGATATCGGCGGGAAAGCGCTTGGCCACGATGGCCGCCGAGGTCACCGTGCCGGATGTCAGCAGGATGCGCATGTTCAGCATCCGCAGCCTTTCGATCAGGGCGGCGGCAGCCAGCACCTCGCCGACGCTCGCCCCATGAATCCAGACCAGCGGGCCGTTCGGGCGAACGTCCTCACTCTCACCGCGACGCTCGCCGACCCGCGCGGGATCTTCCTTGCCCTGCCTCAACCGCCGCTTGACAACCGCCGGCGTGAGCGGAACCGCCGCCGCCGACAGCCGCTGGTAAAGGCGCAATGTCATCGGTAGCGAACTAGCCATGACCTGCCTCGTCACCTGCCTCGTCCGGGCGGCCGACCTGAGCATAGGCTTTGCGAGTCGCTTCGTTCAGGCTTGCCTCGAGTTGCGCGCGCAATTTTTCCATAATCTCGGCGTCGGCATCCGGCGGCACCGACATCATCTCGCCGCCGACCAACGCACAGCGTCCGAATGGCAGATTGATGGTGGTGCGATCCCAGTTATTCAGGCGAATGAAGCGGCTCGTCGCCATCGCGAATGGCATGATCGGCCGTCCGGTCTCGCGCGCCAGCATGATGACGCCAAGGCCGGCGATGCGAGAACGCTTCGGCACGTCCGCCGTCAACGCCATGTTATAGCCCTGTCCGAGGCAGCGCACCATTTCCATGAAAGCGCTGACGCCGCCCTTGCGGTTAAAGGCCGATCCATGATCGCCGGAACCGCGGACAGTGCCGATGCCGAGCCGCTGCGCGGCAATCGCGTTGAATTCGCCATCGCGGTGCAGCGAGATCAGCACCTTGGCGCGATAATCAGGCTTGGTCTTGATGAACGGCGCCATGAGATGCTGGCCGTGCCAGAACGCGAAGATCGCAGGCATCTGCGCCTCAACCAGCCCATAGACGCCCGGCGGATCGATGCTGAGCCGATTGGTCCGCCACACCAGCCGCAGATACTCGGCCGCGAGAAAGCCCACGGCATGCTGCAGCCGGCTATTGCGCAGCCCGTTGCGAAGCAGCCGTTTCAATGGCCAGACTTCGTGTCTTGGGCCGGATCGAGCAGTCGGTGGAGATGGACCACGAAATAGCGCACCAGCGCATTGTCGACGGTCTGTTGCGCCTTCGCCTTCCAGGCCGCATATGCGGTGGCGTAGTTGGGGAACACACCGACGATTTCCACCTGATCGAGATCCTTGAACGTGGTGTGTTCGAGATCGGTCAGTTCACCGCCGATGACCAGATGGAGCAGTTGCGGCTGGGCGCTATCCGGCATGGTGTTCTTCCTCATGTGATGCCCGGCAAAGCCGCATTCTGAAGACACTGGCTGAAGACACTGGCTTGGACGTTCAGGGCAACGAATGACGGCGAAGATGCTCGACAATGCTCGCATGACGATCGCGCCCTGCCGCCACCAGCACCCCGTGCGTCACCGCCCGACGATTGTAAAGGATGGAATCTCCCGAAAGCGTGGTCATGTTACCATTCGCTTCCTGCACGATCAAATTGGCCGCGGCAAGGTCCCAGTCGTGGCTTTGGCCACCGGCAAAGGCGGCATCGAGCCGGCCCTCGGCGACCCGGCACAGGCGCAACGCCAGCGATCCGATTCGGGGATGAAGGGAAATTTCGCCCGGCCCCCGATATAGCCGCTCCATCAGCGGTTTTGGGCCGGCGATTCGTGGAAAATCCAGCTCCGTGCCCGGCGCCGCCTGCACCGGCGTATCGTTCCGGGTTGCACCGGCTCCGCGCATCGCAAAGAAAAACTCCTCGCTGGCAGGCGCGAACACCGCCGCGAGCACCGGCGAGGCGTCCTCAACCAGCGCCACGCTGACACACCAGTCTTCACGGCCGGAGAGATAGGCTCGCGTGCCGTCGATCGGATCGACGATCCAGACCAGAGGCTTGCCCAGCCGCGCCTCGTCGTCGACGCTTTCTTCGGACAGCCAGCCATAGTCCGGCGTGGCCGACCGCAATCTGTCCTCGAGCAGATCGTTGACCGCGATATCGGCCTCCGACACCGGCGACGAGGCGCCTTTGGTCCACTTCTTCAATTCAGTGCGGAACATCGCGTAGGCCAGCGCGCCGGCTTCCCGCACAGTCCTGCTCAACAGCGCGGCGTCGCGCGCCAGCGCCTCGCGGCTGCCGGCGCTAACGTCCGCCAAGCGTTAATCCCTCGATGCGGAGCGTCGGGGCGTTGACCGCGTAACGAAATTCAAGATCATTGGCCGGCACCACCGATTTGAAGATATCGAGCAAATGGCCCGCGATCGTCACTTCGCTAACCGCATAGGTGATCTCGCCATTTTCGATCCAGAAGCCGGAGGCGCCGCGGCTGTAATCACCGGTAACGCCGTTGACGCCGGAGCCAATCAGGTCAGTGACATAAAATCCCTGCCTGATGTCGGCCATCAATTCGGCCGGCGTCGCCTCGCCCGCTTCGAGATGCAGATTATACGATCCCGGCGACGGCGACGACGACACGCCGCGATGGGCGTGACCGGTGGTGACCAGGCCGAGTTCGCGCGCGGTCGCTGAATCCAACAGCCACGACGTTAGTACGCCCTCGTCGATGATGGCGAGCTTCCTGACCTTGACGCCTTCGGCATCGAACGTTTGCGAGCGCAAGCCGCGCACCCTCAAGGGATCATCAACGATGCGGATGTTCTTCGCAAACAATTGCTGGCCAAGACGATCTTTCAGAAAACTGGTCTTGCGGGCGATCGACGCGCCGTTCACGGCGCCGACCAGATGGCCGACGATCGATCCGGCAACCCGGGGATCGAACACCACGGGCACCTTGCAGGTCTCGACCTTGCGCGGATTGGCGCGCGCGACCGTGCGTTCGCCGGCGCGACGGCCGACGCTTTCCGGCGAGGCCAGGTCGGAAGCATGGGGAGCGACCGTATAATCATAATCGCGCTCCATGCCGGTACCTTCACCGGATATCGCGGTCATCGAGATACTCTGGCTCGATCGCAGATAAGAGCCGTGGAATCCGGTGGAAGTCACCAGCACCATGCCACCGATCCCGGTCGACGCCGAGCCGCCACCCGATTTGGTCACGCCTTTGACAGCGAGACCGGCGGCTTCGGCTTCACAGGCGCGGCGCTCGAGTTCTGCGGTCGAGGGAATCTCCGGATCGAGCAGATCGAGGTTGGGGAAATCCTTTGCCAGCAGCGCCGGATCGGCGAGGCCGACATATTTGTCGTCGGGTGCGACGCGCGCCATGGCCACCGCACGCTCGGCGAGCCTGGCGATGCCGTCGCCGCTGACGTCATTGGTCGACACCACGGCCTGGCGCCGCCCGACCAGCACGCGCAATCCGACGTCGTCGCCTTCCGAGCGCTCGGATTCCTCGACCCGGCCGTCGCGCACCTCGACCCCTTGCGAAACCCCGCGCACCGCAACCGCATCGGCGGCGTCCGCGCCGGCGCGCCTGGCCGCCTCAACGAGGCGCTGCGCCAATGTGCCGAGGGTGGATTGATCGAACAGATCGGAGGCTGCCCCGGACGAAAGCGGCAACGCTTGCGATGGTGAAGAGATCACGAACAAATTTCCACGGATTGAAGCTGAAGGTAAGCGTAACGACGCAAATCGCATCGGTCGATGAAATGTGCCTGATTCACGGGGATTTCAAGCATTTTCGCACGCCAAAAGCACAAGAATTTCAAGCACCCGGCAAGGTCTCGTCAATCATGCGAGCCAACGTCTTGTCAATCATGCGCGCGGGTCACGGCGGGTTAACCAGCCTTTTTAAGCCAAAACGGCCGCGGCTCTGGCATGCTCTCACCTGTCGATCGGGAACATAATCCCGACGGGAGACAGGCCAGTGGGGCGTCAAACAGCAACGAGCGGGATCAATCCCGCCGGGTCGAGCCGCGGATTGCGGCTCGACCCTCTTTCTCTTCCCGTTCGCTTCGACGCACACGACGTGCGCGCCGATGGCGGCGTCCGGCAAATCGAACTTCATCGCGAACGCGTCGTGCTGCGCCGTGTCCTCCACGGCATGCGGATGGCGATCAACGTTCGCATCAGCGACTTTCACGGCGTCGCCTTGCGCGGCATCGACGATGCGCAGATGCTGGTGCTCGTCCACCGCGATCCGTCTCTGACCGTCCCGCTCTGCACCGGTTCGGACAACGAGGAGATCGCGGCCGCATGGCAGATGTGGAGCGATATCCTTTCGCTGCCGCAACTGCCAAAAGAGAAGGCGCGCGAACCCGCCGTCCGGCGTCGGCGTCACAACGCGATTCGGGCGCGCCGTCCGAAATTCCTGGTGCGGCGGCGTGCCGGCGACCTGCTCAATCCCGCGAACACCCACGACGGCGAACGCGAGATCATCGCAAGAAATTAAAGCAAGCCGTCTGAAGCGTATCAGCCCGCCCGCATCACCGCATCGATCAACAGACCCGCGAACAGCAGCAGGCCGGCATCGCGGTTGGACTTGAATATCCGCAGGCACAGCGCCGGATTCGAAATATCCAGACGGGCGATCTGCCAGACCAGATGGGCGGCGAAGGCGGCCAGCCCGATGGCTGCCGGCCAGCGCGCGCCGGATGCGGCAAGCGCTACTCCGATCAGCACCACCGCGATCCCGTAAAACGCGACAAGCGCCGGCCGGGTGCGCGCGCCGAACAACAGCGCGGTCGATTTGATTCCGATCAACGCGTCATCCTCGGCATCCTGATGCGCATAGATGGTGTCGTAGCCGATCACCCACGCGATCGAACCGGTATAGAGCCAGAGCGCCGCCGCGTCGATCCGCCCGAGCATCACCGCAAACCCCATCAGCGCGCCCCATGAGAACGCCAGCCCGAGCACGATCTGCGGCCACCAGGTGATCCGCTTCATGAACGGATAGATCGCGACGATGACGAGCGAGGCGATGCCGGTGGCGACAGCGACACGGTTGAATTGCAGCAGCACCACCAATCCGATCAAGGCCTGCACCACCAGGAAGGCGATCGCCTGCGCCACGCTGACCTGACCCGCCGGGATCGGCCGCGAACGGGTCCGTTCGACCTTGGCGTCAAGATCTCGATCGGTAATGTCGTTCCAGGTACAGCCGGCACCGCGCATCGCCAAGGCACCGACGAAGAACAGCACGATAACCACGGGCAATCGACTGACATCGCCGAGCACCCCGGCCGCCAGCGCCGCCGACCACCAGCACGGTATCAGCAACAACCAGGATCCGATCGGGCGGTCGAGCCGCGCCAGCCGCAGATAAGGCCGCGACCATGACGGCGCGCGGGTGTCGACCCAGTTTCCGGTGGCATCAGCAACGCGGGCGCCCACGCCACTCATAGGACGCTAGAGCCCGATCTGTTCGGGCTTGACCGGAATGGGGGCGCGCGGATCAATCATCGCGCCAGCACATTGCCGTTCAACGTATCGAAGGTGCTGCCGCCCTTCTTTGTCGCGGTCGCTTCCGGAAGCGTCGCGGCCGAGCCGAGCACCTCGCTCAGACTTGGACCGGCCGGTCCGCGCATCTGGGCCTGTTGCGCGGCTGCGCAGATTTTCTGCGTCATCGTCTCGGTGTTCTTGTGGCTGCTCTTCAATTGATCGGTGACCTGCGAAGGAATTCCGCATTTCGCACTGTGGGTCTCGACATATGAGAGCATCTTGTTTTCGGCCACGCCAAAACTCTTGATCAGCTTGCAGGCTTCCTGGGCGGTGGCGTGCCGGTCGCTGGCTGCCTTCAGCAGCTTGCCTCTCTTCTCGGCTTCTCCGCGCAGCGGCAGGAATTCCGTCATGCAATTGTCGCCACCGCCTTGCATCGGCGGCGGGGCGCCGAACCCCGCGCCGGGGATCGGTGAGGCTCCAGTGACCGGAAACGAACTCTGCTGCATCGGCCGGCTAAGCGTGGCGACGGGAGCTGAACCGTTCACCGGCGGAAATGCAGGATCGTTCGCCGGAGCGGCAGCGTTCACCGGCGGGAATGCCGGATCGTTGGCCGGAGCACGTCCCGGCAACGGCGCCGGAAAAGCGCCCTGCGCAAGACTCGGGCCGGTATAGGCGACAACAACAGCCGCAGTGAGCGGCCCAATCAAGCGACGAACGATCAAGGTGACTTCCATTGGCAAGGTCCAATGATCCCCAACGTCTTTTCGATGAAAAGAGCGATTCCGATGGAGCAATTTACGATTCCCGCCTGCCCTTAACAACCCGCGGAATCTGGCAACAGCGCGGCGCAGGGTCGCGCCGGAGCTGAAAATTGCGCAAATTCCGTGCCTTGATCGACGCCTTTAATCTGCATATCGAGATGAAATGTGAGCCGCCGGGTCCGCTTTTTCTTCCAGTTGTGCTCTAAAAATAGGGCGTGCACACATGATCTTGTCGCCCGATCGCCGGCAACGGGAACTGCCTGCGCGCAAGCGGCCGGCGGCTTGGAACCTCTGACATGGCTGAATTCAACTTTCGCAGCCCCCGTTTGTTTGTGGATGCCGCACTGGCGGCGGGCCGAACGGTCGAACTCGACCGTAACCAGAGCAACTATCTTGGCAATGTGCTGCGCCGCGCGGCGGGCGAAACCGTTCTGGTGTTCAACGGGCGCGATGGCGAATGGCAGGCGGTGATCGCCGGACGCAAGCGTCCCGACAGCCTGAGCATTCAAGGCCGGACCCGGCCGCAGGACCGCCTGCCCGACCTCGCTTACGTGTTCGCGCCACTGAAGCATGCAAGGCTCGACTACATGGTACAGAAGGCCGTCGAGATGGGCGCGTCATCGCTGCAGCCGGTGCTGACCCGTTTCACGCAGGTCAACAGGGTTAACAGCGAGCGGATGCGCGCCAACGCGATCGAAGCAGCCGAGCAATGCGGCATCCTGAGCCTTGCGGCCGTCGCCGCACCGGTCACGCTCGATCACTATCTTGAACAGCGCGAGGCCCGGCGCCTGCTGGTGTTCTGCGACGAAGCGGCCGCAACTGCCGACCCGTGGCAGGCGCTGCGCAGCGAACGCGCAGCATCTGGCGGAATCGACATCCTGATTGGCCCCGAGGGCGGGTTTGCCGAGGAAGAACGCGGCATTTTGCTGCGGCAGCCGCGGACGTTGAGGCTTTCGCTGGGGCCGCGGGTGCTGCGCGCCGACACCGCCGGGGTGGCCGCGCTGGCGCTGGTGCAGGCGGTACTGGGGGACTGGACCGGATCGGACCTTTAAGAAGCGTTTTCGAGCGCGTCGAAACAAGAATCTAGCGCCCGTCCCGATTGCATCGGAATGGAAAAGGCTCCAGGCGCTCAGGATCGTTAAGGCATCCGGCCGATCCCTGTCGAAACCCCGCCTCGGCCATGCTAAGGGCTGCGCCGGATGACCCTGAGCCCGTTTTCGGGATAGTTGGACGCCACGATGAATGAGGAACTTGGGAAACGGCGCAGCGCGACCGGGTCCGCCGCATGGGCGGACGCGCTGCTGTTGTCGTTCGCGCAGGCGGGCTATTCGCATGCGGAACCGGCGATCCTGCAACCCGCCGAGCCGTTCCTCGATCTCTCGGGCGAGGACATCCGCAAGAGCCTTTACCTGACCACCGACGCCACCGGGGAGGAACTGTGCCTGCGCCCCGATCTGACGATCCCGGTGGCGCGCGATTACCTCGCCTCCGCCAAGGCCGGACAACCGGCCGGTTTCAGCTATCTCGGACCGGTGTTCCGCTATCGCGGCGGCCGCCCCAATCAATTCCTGCAGGCCGGCATCGAATCCTTCGGACGGCAGGATCGCGCCGCGGCCGATGCCGAGATGCTGGCGCTGGCACTGGAAGCGACCGCCGCATTCGGATTGACCGATGTCGAAATCCGCACCGGCGACGTCGCGCTGTTCATTGCGCTGATCGACGCCTTGAATCTTTATCCGGTTTGGCGACGGCGGCTGATCAAGGATTTCAACCGCAAGGTCAATCTGGCGCAGGATCTGGAGCGAATGACGCTCGCGACCGGCGCGAGCCATAACGAATATGAAGGTGTGCTCGCCGCGCTGGCAGGCTCCGATCGCAAGGCGGCGCTGGCGCTGGTCACCGACCTGATGTCGATCGCCGGCACCACCAATGTTGGCGGACGCACCGTCGAGGAAATCGCCGACCGCTTCCTCGAACAATCGACCCTGAAGGGCGGCGCCTTGCCGCGCGACGCGCTCAAAACCATCAAACGCTTTCTGGCTATCGCGGGCGCCCCTGACGATGCGGTCACGCAATTGCGTGCACTGGCCGACGACGCCAAACTCGACATCTCCGCCGCGATCGACCAGCTCGAAAGCCGCATCGGTTTCATGGCCGCGCTCGGCATCGACACCCGCGCGACGCGCTTTTCCACCTCGTTCGGCCGGGGGCTCGATTACTATACCGGCTTCGAATTCGAACTGCACAGCAAGGACAACGGTGTCGAGCCGCTGGTGGCGGGCGGACGCTATGACGGGCTGATGACCCAGCTCGGCTCCGCTGTGCCGATCCCGGCGGTCGGATTTTCGGTATGGGCCGAAGCCGTCACCCGGCTTGGTCACCAGCCTGCCGCAGGCGGGAGCGCATCATGACGACGCCATTCGTTCTGGCGGTGCCATCCAAGGGCCGGCTGCAGGAAAACGCCGAGGCCTTCTTCGCGCGCGCCGGACTTGCGCTGGCGAAACCGCGCGGCGCCCGCGACTACCGCGGCACCATCAGCGGCCTCGACAATGTCGAGATCGCCTATCTTTCGGCGAGCGAGATCGCCTCGCAACTGGCGCGCGGCGCCGTGCATCTCGGCGTCACCGGCGAGGATCTGGTGCGCGAGAGCATCGCGGATGCCGACAAGCGGGTCGCACTGATCGACACGCTCGGATTTGGCAGCGCCAATGTCGTGGTCGCGGTGCCGCAGGCCTGGATCGATGTCCGCACCATGGCCGATCTCGACGACGTCACCACCGGATTCCGCGCGCAGCATAACCGCCGGATGCGGGTCGCCACCAAATACATCAACCTGACCCGGACCTTCTTCGCTTCCCACGGCGTGGTCGATTATCGCATCGTCGAGAGCGCCGGAGCGACCGAGGGCGCGCCCGCGGTCGGCACCGCCGAAATGATCGTCGACATCACCACCACGGGAGCCACGCTTGCCGCCAACGGTCTCAAGGTCCTGGACGACGGCGTGATCCTGCGCAGCCAGGCCAACCTCGTCGCCGCGCGCGAGGCCGACTGGTCTGACGAGGCGAGAGAAACCGCGCGCGTCATCCTCGACCACATTGCCGGTCGCGCCCGGGCCGGCAAATATCGCGAGGTCCGCACCCGGTTTTCGCAATTCACCCAGGCGCTGTTGACCGAGGCCCATGACCGCTTCGGGGTGGTCGCGCCGTTCGGCGGACCGACATCGTCGGGCATGGTGACGCTGCATTGTCCTCCGGCGCAGCTCTATGCGCTCGGCAGTTTTCTTCGCGTCCACGGCGCCGACACGGTTTCGGTGGCCTCGCTCGACTACGTGTTCGACCGCGAGAATCCGCTGTTCGCCAGGCTCGAGGCATTCCTGCGGCAATAAGGCCGAAAGTCTCGGGCCATCTCGCTGTGGCGACAAGCCGTTGCGATTGCCATATGTTGTTTTCCGGTGATTGAGATCTGATCGATGATGCTCGGCATGGACGTTTCCGGCCTGTCCACCACCGCAGCCAATGCTGCGGCGCAGGGGCTATCCATCGTGGTGCCCGTGTATAACGAGGCTGCCGGGCTCGCGGCGCTGCACGCCGGGCTCGACGACCTCGCCAGGCGGCTGAGGACGCGTTACGGCCTCGCCTGCGAGGTGGTTTATGTCGATGACGGCAGTTCCGACAGCACGCTCGACATCGCGCGCGGACTTGCCGCCGACGCGCTCGATGTCCAGGTGGTTTCGTTGTCGCGCAATTTCGGCAAGGAAGCAGCCCTGATGGCGGGCCTCGATCATGCCAGGCGCGGCGCGGTGCTGTTCATGGATGGCGACGGCCAGCACCCGACGGAACTGGTCGAAAGGCTGGTCGGCCACTGGATCGATGACGGCTATGACGTGGTCTATACCGCGAAAGCGCATCGCGACAACGAATCGCTCCCGCGCCGGCTGGCCGTGCACGGCTTCTACGCGCTGATCAACTGGGGCGCGCGGCAGAAGATCCCGGAAGATGCCGGCGATTTTCGCCTGCTGTCGCCGCGGGCGGCCGCCGCGCTGCGGCAGCTTCCCGAACGCAACCGTTTTTTCAAGGGGCTGGCGAGTTGGATCGGCTTCCGCCAACTCCGCGTCGACTATGAACCCGCCCCGCGCGCCCACGGCGTCACCACGTTCAGTCCCGGCCGGCTGCTGGGATTGTCGATCGAAGGCCTGACGTCGTTCTCGGTGGCGCCGCTGCGGTTCGCGAGCCTGCTCGGCCTGCTGCTGGCGACCGGAGCGTTCCTGTTCGGGCTGTCGATCCTCTGGGAAACCTGGACCACCGGCAAATCGGTTCCCGGCTATCCCTCGCTGGTGGTCGGCCTGATGACGATCGGCGGCGTGCAACTGATCATGATCGGCATCGTCGGCGAATATATCGGCAAGATTCTCTCGGAGCTGAAGGCGCGCCCGATCTATTTCGTGGCCGAGCACAGCGAGAAACCGGCCGGCGCGCAGCAAGACCGCAACGCCGCCGAAAGGTCCGCGGCCGAATGAACGGCCCCGCGACGCCGCGCCGTATCTGGCTGTGCGCTGACGACTACGGCATCAGCCCCGGTGTCAACCGCGCCATCCGCGAACTGATCGAGCGCGGCCGGATCAACGCCACATCGGTGATGGTGGTGGGTCCCGCGATCGGCCGCGACGAGGCCGCTTCGCTGCAAGCTTCAGCCGGCAAGAGTCCGCGTTGCGCGATCGGGCTGCATGCAACGCTGACTGCGCCGTTTCGTCCCCTGACCATGCATTTCAAGCCGGTCGAGGGCGGGCTGTTCCTGCCGTTTTCGAAACTGCTGCGCGCCGGCCTGTTGCGGCGGCTCGACCCGGAAATCATCCATGCCGAATTGATGGTGCAGTTCGCCGCTTTCGGCGAGGCTTTCGGCCGGCCACCGGATTTCGTCGACGGTCATCAGCATGCGCAGCTTTTTCCGCAGGTGCGCGAGGCATTCCTCGCAGCGGTGAAGCAGGCCGCGCCCAATGCCTGGGTGCGCCAGGGCGGACGCCAGGCGCCGCTAATGCAGCGGCTCGGCGCACCCAAGGCGCTGGTTCTCGATGGTCTCAGCGCGCGGTTTCGCAAGCTGGCCGCGCGCGCCGGCATTGCCTTCAATCCCGGTTTCGCGGGCGCCTATGATTTTTCGAAGGCGCCGGATTTCGGGACGCTGATGTCCGGCTTTCTCGAAAACCTTCCCGAGGGCGGCCTGGTGATGTGCCACCCCGGATTTGTCGATGACACGCTTGTCGGCCTGGACCCGCTCACCGGACAGCGCGAGAGCGAATATGCGTTTCTCGCCGGCGAGCATTTTCCGCCACTGCTGGCGATGAATAAAGTTACACTATAACGTTTTCGAGCGAAGCATGCCCTCGGGCTTGATCCGTGGGTGGATGTCGGTTCGCGTGAAGAAAACGCGTCAAAACAATAATCTGGCCTGATTCGTTCGGGAAATGCCGAAAGTCGTTTTGTCGCATACCGAAATTTAATCTGGCCCGGCACTATTGGCGGCGCAAAGCCAGCTTACATCTCCCCGGCGTTTCGCAAAGCCGAAGGAGCATGCCATGACGCCGCAAGAACGCCAGCTGGTCGACGATCTTTTTGCCCGCCTGTCGAAAGTGGAAGATGCGCCGCGCGACCCCGATGCGACGGCTGCGATCACGCAGGGCCTGCGGAGCGCGCCCAACGCGATCTATGCGCTGGTGCAGACGGTACTGGTGCAGGACGAAGCGCTGAAACAGGCCCATCACCGCATCGAGGAACTGGAAGGCGCCGCCACGCCCCAACAGGCCCAGGGCGGCAGCTTCCTCGATTCGATGCGCGACGCGATTTTCGGACAGGGCCAGCCGCACGGCTCGGTGCCGAACGTCGCCCCGCCGCGCGGCGGAGCGGTGTGGAACAGCGGCCAGGTACTGCAAGGGTCGCCGTCGCCGGGGCGTTACGATCAAGGCTACGGACAGAACCCGTATGGTCAGCCCTATGCCGCGCCCCAAGGGGGTGTGATGGGGGGGCCGATGGGTGGTCCGATGGGCGGCGCATTCGGCGGCGGAGGCTCGTTTCTCGGCACTGCGGCCGCAGCCGCGGCCGGCGTGGTCGGCGGCTCGTTGCTGCTCAACAGTTTTCGCGGCATGATGGGCGGACCGGGCGGCGGCCGTTCGGCGTTCGGCGACACCTCCACGATCAACGAAAACCGCAATCCGTGGCGCGACCAGTCCGACAGCGATCTCGCCCGCGACGCCGGGATCAACGATATCGGCTCGCACGATCGCAGCGATGACGGCTCGCGCGCCGGATTGTTCGATACATCGTCGAACGATGATCCCGACGATATGGATTCGGGCGATTTCGGCAACGACAACGATAGCGACTACGCCTGACCGGATCACACCGACACAGAAAAGTGAAACGGCTGCCCTGGATTTCAGGCGGCCGTTTTGCTGCTGAAGACCCGTCAGCCGATCAGAGCACCACGACCTTGGCCCCGACATTGACGCGGCCGTAGAGATCGATCACGTCCTGGTTGCGCATCCGGATGCAGCCGGACGATACGTTGGTGCCGATGGTCCAGGGTTCGTTGGAGCCGTGGATGCGGTAGAGCGATGATCCCAGATACATCGCGCGCGCACCGAGCGGATTTTGCGGACCGCCCTCCATGTGACGCGGCAGGTCGGGACGGCGCGCCAGCATTTCCGCAGGCGGAGTCCAGTCCGGCCATTCCCGCTTGGCCGAGATCGTTTTCACGCCGGCCCAGGTGAAGCCCGGCCTGCCGACGCCAATGCCATAGCGTAGCGCCTGGCCGTTGCCTTGCACGAGATAGAGAAACTTGTTCGGCGTATCGATCACGATCGTGCCGGCGCTTTCCTTGCCGTTGTAGTCGACGAGCTGCTTTTCGTATTTCGGATCGAACGGGCGCTGCGTCGGATCGGCGGCTTCCGCCTGCGGATCGGCCTGCTGCATGTCGCCCCACGGCAGCACCATCTGGCGCCGTCCGTCATAGGCCGGCTGCTGCTGGTAGACCGGCTGCGGATAACCGTGCGGATAGCGTCCGGCCTGGGCCTGTCTGTCGCCGAACAGGAATTCGATGAGGCCGCCACCCATATTGGAAGCGGTGCGAACCGGGGCCACGGGCGGCGCGCCCTGGTTGACGTAGAGCACATGGGGTTCGGGATATCCCGCCTCCATCGCGGCTACGGGGTGAATTCCGGCGCCGAGGCAGGATGCGCCGGCCAATAGCGCAAGGGTCAATTTTCTGGACATCGACGTACTCTGTACTGTTTCGTCATTTGCTGGCGGCACCCGAGCGGCGCATGCACGCGATCAATACAAATCAAAACCTGATCGGTTTGGTAAACGGAAACGACCGTTCGATTCACCACGTCGTCAATGGGGCCTGGTTTTGTCGGGTAGCGTTTATTTTCGATAAACCCGGCGGGGCATGGTTAATCGCCGGTATGCGTCGGCCCCCCGCACGTCATGCAAAGAGTTTCCGGCGTGAACTTCACGTTAAATCGCATCTGCTTAAAAGATGGGGTGCGCAGTTCAGGAACACCCTCATGCCGATCCATCGCAGACGTTTTCGTGTCGAAGAAGCCGTAGCCGGGGAGATGCCCATGCCCACCGTCGCCGAAGACGAAACCGGTCCGACGCACCGCGAGATCATGACTGAACTGCGCGCGATCCGCAGCCAGATGGCTGCGCCCCCCGCCGTCTCCGCCGCCAGCGGTGGCGCCAGCGAGGAGATCGGAACAACGGCGGACCAGGAAATCGCCGAAGCCCGGGCGACGCTGGAGACCTATCGCGCGCGAATCGAGCAGTGTGAGAAGCTCAAGGTCGAGCTCGACCTGATCTACGACGCCATCGATCGGACCAAGCGCGAAATCGCGGTCCTGCACGGCAAGAGCTTCAGCGGCGAGGAAATGGCCCGCGTCAACGGCGAGCTCGGCGCCGTGGTCGGCGGCACCGAGGAAGCCACCCAGCAAATCCTGGAAGCCGCCGAGTCGATCGACCAGGCCGCCAGCGCGCTGACAAAGGTGAATTCACCCGACCAGCAGAAGCTGCTCAGCGAGGAGATCCAGGAAAAGGTGGTTTCGATCTTCGAGGCCTGCAACTTCCAGGACCTGACCGGCCAGCGCATCAAGAAGGTGATGACCACGATGAAGTTCATCGAGAATCACATCACCGTCATGATGGATATCTGGGGCGGCGTCGATGCGATCAAGGCTCATACGCCTCCCATCGTCGATACCCGCGAAGGCGACGACAAGCTGCTTAACGGCCCCAAGCTCGCCGATGACCCCGGTCATGCGTCGCAGGACGACATCGACGCGCTGTTCGGCTAGAGCCGTTTCCGTTCCGATGGAATCGGAACGGGGCTCTCGATTCTTGTTCTGACGCGCTTTCCTCACGCGAACCGGTATCCACTTCGCTCGAAAACGCTCTTGGATCCGGATTTGACGCCGGGTGACAGCGCCCGGCGTTTTGACCTGCTGCCAGGCGCCGGCCGTACGCCGGCGCTTTTCATTTTCGGGTCGCCTATTTCGGTTCGGCTGCGTAGCGCGATCGGTCAGGCGCGGGGCGCGCAGCGGACGTAGACCATGTTGCCGTAGCGGGTCGCCGCATCCTTGTCGAGGAAACGGGTGACCATCACGCGGCCGTCGAAGGAAACGATCTCGCGGTCCTGGTTTCCGCCGGCAGGTCCGGCCGGGCCGATATAGTTCTTGCCGCTCGGGCTACCCTTGAGGTCGAGTTCTTGCGGCGTCGCCTGATCGGCCAGATGCATGATCACGCCGCCATGGCTGCCGGCGCCGATCACGTAAGGATTCTTGCACTGGCCCTTGGCGGCGGCTTCGGTGCGCGCCCGATCCTTCGGATCCTGGAACGAGGCAAGGCCCCAGCGGCCGACCAGTTCGTCGGCGCGGATGGTGGCCGGCATTTCCGGCGCCACGCCGGGCTCCGGAGCCGCTGCCGGAGTCGGCCCGGTCAGGCTCATGCTCCCGCATGCGCCGAGGAACGCCGTCAGTGCACACGCGACACCCAGATTGGCAACTGTTCGCACGTCACGTGACCTGATCATGGCATCCCCCGCATTGAATTCGTGGCCGCACCCATCCCGCAACCAAGCGCAAAACTGCTGTCGGAGCAATGATGTCCAGCAAAATCGCTCCGATGCTCCGGTTTGGATTCGGTTGCAGCATCCTATATTGGCCTAACCAAGGGTTTAAGCCCTTGCTTGACAGGACCGGCGCCACGCCATATCCCCGGCTCAGGATTAGCACTCCGACAGCCCGATTGCTAAGGGGAATGCGAACGGATCGACGCCTTCGGGTGATCGAATACGCCCCGTGTTCCAATCCGCTTTCTGCGGCAAACCCGACCGAATCTCCGAAGGAACCGTCATGGCTAAAACCAAATTTCGTCCGCTGCATGACCGTGTTGTGGTCAAGCGTATTGACGCCGAGGAAAAAACCAAAGGCGGTATCATCATTCCCGACAGCGCCAAGGAAAAGCCCTCGCAGGGCGAAATCACCGCTGTCGGCCCCGGCGGCCGCGATGAGGCCGGCAAGCTGATTCCGATCGACCTCAAGGTCGGCGACCGCGTGCTGTTCGGTAAATGGTCGGGCACCGAAGTCAAGATCGAGGGCGAGGATCTCCTGATCATGAAGGAAAGCGACATCATGGGCGTGCTCTCGTAAGCGAGCCGGCCCGTCACGCACTTACCACTGTTACCTGACCCGGGCATCCATCCCTCCCGGAAGGAAGCCGGGTCATCAGGTCAAAGCCGCGCTTCGCGCCTTTTGCCCGGCAAGACGCACAGGCGATCCCATCCCGTAGCGTGGAGCTTCAGCCATGGCGGCCAAGGACGTCAAATTTTCCGGAGAAGCGCGCGATCGCATGCTGCGCGGCGTCGATGTTCTCGCCAATGCGGTGAAAGTGACACTCGGTCCCAAGGGCCGCAACGTCGTCATCGAGAAGAGTTTTGGCGCCCCCCGCATCACCAAGGACGGCGTCACCGTGGCCAAGGAGATCGAGCTCGACGACAAGTTCGAGAATATGGGCGCGCAGATGCTGCGCGAGGTCGCCTCCAGGACCAACGACGCCGCCGGCGACGGCACCACCACCGCCACCGTGCTGGCGCAGGCGATCGTGCGGGAAGGCGCCAAATCGGTCGCGGCCGGAATGAACCCGATGGACCTCAAGCGCGGCATCGACATCGCCGTGACCGCCGTCGTCAAGGACATCAAGAAGCGCGCCAAGCCGGTCGCAGCCTCCTCCGAAATCGCCCAGGTCGGCACCATCTCCGCCAATGGCGACGCCGCCATCGGCAAGATGATCGCGAAGGCGATGCAGAAGGTCGGCAACGAGGGTGTCATCACGGTCGAAGAGAACAAATCGCTCGAAACCGAAGTCGACATCGTCGAAGGCATGAAGTTCGACCGCGGCTACCTGTCGCCCTATTTCGTCACCAACGCCGAGAAGATGACGGCCGAACTCGAGGACGTCCACGTGCTGCTGCACGAGAAGAAACTATCGGGCCTGCAGTCGATGCTGCCGGTTCTCGAGGCGGTGGTGCAGTCCGGCCGTCCGCTCCTGATCATCGCCGAAGACGTCGAGGGCGAGGCGCTGGCGACGCTGGTGGTCAACCGGCTGCGCGGCGGGCTGAAGGTCGCCGCCGTCAAGGCGCCCGGCTTCGGCGACCGCCGCAAGGCGATGCTGGAAGACATCGCGATCCTGACCGGCGGCCAGTTGATCTCCGATGAGCTCGGCATGAAGCTCGAAAGCGTCACGATCAACATGCTGGGACGCGCCCGCAAAGTGGTGATCGACAAGGAAAACACCACGATCGTCAACGGCGCGGGCAAGAAAAAGGACATCGAGGCCCGGATCGCGCAGATCAAGGCGCAGATCGAGGAGACCACCTCGGACTATGACCGCGAGAAGCTGCAGGAGCGGCTGGCCAAGCTCGCCGGCGGCGTCGCCATCATTCGCGTCGGCGGCGCCACCGAGGTCGAGGTCAAGGAGAAAAAGGACCGCGTCGAGGACGCTCTTAACGCGACCCGCGCCGCGGTGCAGGAAGGTATCGTGCCGGGCGGTGGTGTTGCATTGCTGCGTGCCAGGAAGGCGGTCGGCCGCATCACCAACGACAACGCCGACGTCCAGGCCGGCATCAATATCGTGCTGAAGGCGCTGGAAGCCCCGATCCGCCAGATCTCGGAAAACGCCGGCGTCGAAGGCTCGATCGTGATCGGCAATATCCTCGAGAACAAGTCCGAGACCTTTGGTTTCGACGCCCAGACCGAGGAATATGTCGATATGGTCGCCAAGGGTATCATCGATCCCGCCAAGGTGGTCCGCGCGGCGCTGCAGGATGCCTCTTCGGTTGCCGGCCTTCTGGTGACGACCGAAGCCATGGTCGCCGAACTGCCCAAGGAGCCGGCGCCGCCGATGCCTGGCGGCGGCATGGGTGGGATGGGCGGCATGGGCGGCTTCTGAGCACTCCGGCCCGACCATCGATCGATCGCAGGCCGCCTCCGGGCGGCCTTTTTTCTGCCGAATGCTATAGGGGTTTATCGCCGCGGATTCGGCTGGTATCGACCAAGCATCGCAGCGGCAGCCCGAAGCGGCTCTTCGAGGACCTTCATATGCGCATGTTCCTGCTCTGCCTGATCGGGTTGATGATGGCGTCCTCGGATCCGGCTATCGCCGACATGAAACTTTTGACCAAACCTGCGGCCGGCGCCAACGAAACCAGATATTTCACCTCGATCGACGGGCTGATGGACGGCAATGCCGACGTGGTGCTGAAGGAAACCCGTCAGGGCAAGAGCGTCAGCGCCGCCGTGCTCGACGTGTGCTACCCCGTGGCAAAGGGTTCCGACCGCAGGGACCGCTTTGTCGCCAACCTCACTGTCAACGGCCAGACCCTGACCGGCACCACCCAGAGCCTCAATGACAAATTGCCGGTGACGGTGAAATTGGTGCGCAAACCGACCGGCGACACCTTCGACTTCAACGGACAGATCAGCATCGGCCAGACCGTGACGGAAGTCGCCTCGTCGGACAATTCCGACCTGAGCGAAAAGGAATTTCTCGACAACCAATCGACGGACGATGGCATCACCGCGACACCGAAGGATTTCACCGAAGTGTCGCCGGAAGCGATCGCGGTCAAGGTGAAGCTGGACTCAGCCGCCGAGTTCCTGAAGAGCCTGAAGGGTCAGGATCTCGAGGTCTCGTCGGGCAACCTTGCGGTCAGCTGCGACGCGCTGCGCGCCGGCGAACAGACCGTCAATATCGCGGTCGATCCGGAGCGCGCCGCAGCTCTGATCGCCAAAGCCAAATCCATGCCCGGGGTGGTGGCGGCGGGCTGGACCTCCGGGGTCATGGAAATGGATCGCACCATCCGCTTCGCCGCGGCCGACTGGCGCGATGGCGGCAAGATCAACAGGGACAAGCTTGCGGCCGCGGTCGGCGATGTGCTGGCGAGGACGCTTTCGGCGAAGCCGGCCTCAACCGCATGGAACCCCGATACCGGCAAGCTGAAACTGGTTCTCAAGCGCCCGAGCCAGATCTTGCCGGCGCTTGATCTTACCGACACGATCGAGTTTACCGCGCTGGTGGCTTCCGACAGGCCCGGCGCATCCGATCGGCTGGTGCTGTGGGTCTCCACGCCCGCGATCTCGACGGCGGACGAGAGCACAGGCCCGAAGCTCCATCTGGCCGACGACTCCGGCAGTGACGAGGAAGGTGAGCCGGAGGACGACAACGGCTCGGTCGATGCGCTGGCCAGGGAATTCAAGGCCCAGCGCTGGGACGCCGACAATTCGGCCTGGAAATAGCGCCTGACCGGCCTGTTTTCGATCGATTGGTGTCTGGTTCCGGGGTGTCAGGGGCCCCGTGAGTTTACCTGCGGCCGCTTGGCAACGAGAAATGTAGAACGATTCGAAAGTGGGATGAACGGAGTGAAGGTTGAAAGCGGCCCATAAGGCGGTCTACAGATGGCAGGACAGCCTCCCTTCACCTGGCGCTTCCACTTGGCGCTTCGCTAACCGCTGGCGCTTGTGACAAATCCGGCCTCCGCCGAGACATCCTGATGCAACCTTCTGCGAACAACGTCGACGCATTTCCATTGGGCCGGGCACCGCGTGGCTTTGTCGGTATCATCGATCGTATCGCGGCCAACGGTGCCAACTCAGCCCTTGAGCACGACGAACTGGAGAGCCGTCTCCTCGAACTCGGCTTCGTCGACGGCGCTCCGGTCGAGATCCTTCACGAAGGCCTGATTGGTGGCGATCCGATCGCAGTTCGGGTCCAAGGCATCACGATCGCACTTCGCCGCCTCGAGGCGATGGCGGTCCTGGTGCGTTGAGAGCCGTCGTGGAACCACCGTTGATGCACCTGGCCCTTGTCGGCCCCCCTAACAGCGGCAAGACATCACTGTTCAATGCGCTAACGGGAAGCCGGCAGAAGGTCGCGAATTATCCGGGCGTCACGGTGGAGCGAAAGGAAGGGTTCTTCGTCACGCCCACCGGCCGGCAACTTTCACTTATCGACCTGCCGGGAACCTATTCGCTCCGCGGCCGCAGTCCTGACGAGGAGATCACGCGCGACTTCGTGCTCGGTCGGGCAGCCGGCGAATTTACGCCCGATCTTGTCCTGTGCGTAGCCGATTCCACGAACCTCCGCTTCACCATCCGGTTGCTCCTTGAGCTCAAGCGCACCGGGCGGCGGCTTGTTCTTGTGCTCAACATGTTCGACATCGCGACCCGCCGCGGCGTGACCGTCGATCTGGCAAAATTGGCGGGTGATCTCGGCGTTCCGGTTACGACATCGATTGCCGTGAAGAAAGGCGGGACCGCGGAACTTCTTCGCGTGACAGACCAGATGATTGCGGCCTCATCCGAGACGACCAGATCGGAAGAATGGACGCCAATGTCGGTCGCACAGCTGCGAGCGACCCAGCGGGAGGCGGACCGCATCATAGCTTCGGCAATTTCGCTTCCGACCCGCCCCGATACCTGGACGGCGAGGATCGATGCCGTCGTGCTTCACCCGATCGCTGGGCTGCCGATCCTCGGCCTCATCCTGTTCGTCATGTTCCAGGCCGTGTTCGCGTGGGCCCAGCCGTTGATGAATCTGCTGTCGTCGGGTTTCATCGGGCTTGGTCAGGTCGTTCACGAGGTCCTTCCCAATGGCCTCTTGCAAAGCTTCTTGCAGAACGGTGTTATTTCCGGTGTCGGTAGCGTTGTTGTCTTCCTGCCGCAGATCATCACCATCTTCCTGTTTATTCTGCTGCTGGAAGATTTCGGCTACATGGCGCGGGCTGCTTTCCTGATGGACCGCATTATGGGTGGCGCCGGGCTTCACGGCCGCGCCTTTATTCCGCTCCTCTCGAGTTTTGCCTGTGCCATTCCGGGGATCATGGCGACACGTGTCATCGACAATCGGCGCGACCGGTTGACGACAATCCTGATTGCACCGCTGATGACATGTTCGGCACGGATTCCGGTCTACACACTGATCATCTCGGCCTTTATCCCGGACACTGAGGTTTGGGGCTGGTTCAATCTGCGCGGGCTTGTCCTCTTTGGTCTCTATGCGGCCGGGATTACCAGCGCGCTTGCCGTTTCCTTCCTGATCAAGTTCTTCCTGCTGCGCGACTATGCGCCCGCCCCCTTCATGCTGGAGTTGCCGGACTACAAACTGCCAAGGCTGACGAACATCGCGATCGGGGTTTACACCCGCGCGCTCGCCTTCCTCCAGCGGGCGGGAACAACGATCTTCTCGATGATGGTGGTCATCTGGTTTCTGGCGTCGTTTCCGCAAGCGCCTGCCGGGGCGGAAGGCCCTGCAATTAACTACAGCCTGGCGGCAATCATAGGGAAATTCATCGAGCCGGCGCTAGCTCCCTTGGGTTTCAATTGGCAGATCGCCGTCGCACTCATTCCGGGAATGGCGGCGCGCGAAGTCGCGGTTGCAGCGCTCGGTACGGTTTATTCCATAGAAGGTGGCAAGGAAGCGGCTGAGCAGATCGGCCATGCGCTTGCCAACAAGTGGAGCCTCGCGACAGCCTTATCCATGCTCGCCTGGTACATCTTCGCGCCTCAATGCGCGTCAACGCTGGCGGTGATCCGCCGGGAAACCGGGAGTTGGCGTTGGATGTGCGTCACCTTCCTCTACATGCTGACGCTGGCGTATCTCGCAAGCTTCGCAACCTACAACCTTTCCAGCATATTGCTTGGAAAATGAGGGCCCGGCTATCAGCCGGCGCCTGATTTAATTAGTTGGTGTTGATGCGGAACTGCAGCGATTTCGTTCCGACGAACGATACGAGATCACCTTGCCGCGTCCAGTTCGCGGCTTCGCGCAGTTCGATCAGCAGTTCGTCATCAATAGCCGCCAGTTCCGGCGAGCAGGCGCGCTGCTGCATTGGGCCGGGAACGAAGATCACGGTATTGCCCGCCACCGAAAACTGACCCTGGCCGCTCTTGCACCAGAGATCGAGCGAGGCTTCGCCGCTGTCGCCGATCTCCAGCGTCGGCAACCGCTTTGTGCCGGGCTGGGGTGCGGTTTCCAGCGTCATCAGGAATCCGAACGGGAACCCGTCATCGGCGCGAGCCGGGATCGCACCCACCGCACCCACCGCCACGATCGATGCAAACGCCAGCACCGCCGCGCTCCGCGGAAAAAACCTCATGGAAGACATGCAACCTCTCGAATGACAGCGGGCCGCTGCCGCCGCGCTTTTCTAGAGGAACCGTGTAGCGTTGGCCAGATTGGCAGCCCCGCAATAATCGGCCACCGGCGAAGAAAATCCCCGCGAACCGTCGGTCCGCGAGGATTTTTTCCAGTCCGGATCGTTCTTACTTCAGGACCATCTGCGTAAAGGGATGGACGTAGGCTTGCAGCATCACGAACAGGCCGACAAGACATGCCAGCGTGATCGAATGTTTGAACACGAAACGCAGGATGGTGCCTTCATGCCCGACCCAGTTGGTTGCGGTCGAGGCGACCACGATCGACTGCGCATCGATCATCTTGCCCATCACGCCGCCGGAGGAGTTCGCCGCGCCCATCAGGACCGGTGAAAGCCCGAGTTGCTGGGAGGTGATCTTCTGCAGATTACCGAACAGGATGTTCGAAGCCGTATCCGATCCCGTCAGCGCCACGCCGAGCCAGCCAAGCAAGGTGCCGAAGAACGGGTACAGCACGCCCGTCGCAGCAAAGGCGAGACCGAGCGTCGCGTCGATGCCGGACAGCCGGGTCAAGGTGCCGATCGCCAGCATCGCGGAGATCGTAATCAGGGAATAGGCGCACAGCCTGATGGTGCGTCCGTATTCGGTGATGATGTTGCCTGGCGACAGTCCCATGATAAGACCCGCGATGATCGCGGCCAGCAACATTCCGGTTCCGGTAAACGACACATAGGTGAAGGCAAACACCGCGCCTTCCTTGGTCGGGGTCGGCACCACGGGTGCAACCTTGTTGATCATGTTGTGCAGTTCGGGAACGGCGTAGTTCCAGGTGAAGATCGGGTTCACCGCGGCCTTGAACCATCCCGTGCCCCAGATCAGCAGGATGGCGCAAAGAATGATCCACGGCAGCAGCGAGGTGAAGAGTTCCGCGGAGCTGAGCGGCGTCGGATCGGCCAGCTTCGCCGGCGGCATGGTGCTGGCGGATTCGTCATTGCCGCGCAACGCCGGCGACAGCCAGAGCACCTTTGGCTGCCACACTTTCAGGAACAGGATCAGACAGCCCATTGAAATCAGTGACGCGCCGATGTCGACGATCCAGGGATTGATATAATTCGAGATCAGGAATTGCGGGACGGCGAACGATATGCCGGTGACGAGGATCGCCGGCCAGACTTCCTTCATGCCCTTCCAGCCAGCGAACGCCCACACCACCCAGAACGGAACGATCAGCGAAAAGATCGGCAATTGCCGCCCGACCATCGCGCCGAGCACATAGGGATCGAGCCCGGTCACCGAAGCGAGGCCCTGGATCGGCGTGCCGAGGGCACCGTAGGCCACCGGCGCGGTATTGGCGATCAGCGACAGGCCAGAGGCCGCTAGCGGCGAGAAGCCGAGCCCGATCAGGATCGCACCCGTGATCGCCACTGGCGTACCAAAACCAGATGCGCCCTCAAAGAAAGCGCCGAATGAAAATGCAATCAGCAACAGCTGCAAGCGGCGGTCGGGAGTGACCCCGCCGACCGCGCGCTTGAGTGCTTCAAAGCGGCCGGCCCTGACGGTGAGCCGGTACATGAAGATGACGTTGAGCACGATCCAGCCGATCGGAAAGAATCCGCTGACGACGCCAAGCAGCGATGCCCGGATCGAAAGATTGGCCGGCATGGTGAAAAGGAAGATCGCGACCAGATTGGCCAGCACCAGCGCAACGATCGCAGCGATATGCACCTTGACCTTGCCGCTGGCGATCATCACCAGCAGCGAGACCACCGGGATCGCTGCTGCCAGCGTCGACAGCGTCGTGTTATCGAACGGATTGTAAACTTGATTCCACATTGCAGGATCCTCCCCCACGCATTATGCGGCGCCCCGCCGGCGTGGACGGGCCAGGGCTGCCTGGCGTGGTCGCAGGAGAACCGTGCAATGCACGAAATCGGCCGCGAACCAGGCAATACCCAATCCGCTGGTCGCAGTGTGGAGGCTTCCCGCCCCACGCCGTTAAGCGCATGCTAGGAGTGACTCGGAGACAGCGCCAAGCGACCGCGGGTCGTTTGGCCTACGACCTTAGTATAAGCACTGCGTCGACACGCAAAAAAGACGGCGGATTTTTCTGCCGCGAAGCTTCGTCGCTGTCGCCGATCTCCAGGGGCGGCAACCGCTTCGAGCCCGGCTGAGGTGCTGTTTCCAGCGTCATCAGGAATCCGAACGGGAAGCCGTCATCGGCGCGAGCCGGGATCGCGCCGAACGCATCCACCGCACGGGTTTTCTTTACGCGAGCCGGTATCCACCCACGGATTAAGTCCGTGGGCATGCTTCGCTCGAAAACGCTCTAGCAGGCTGTTGAAAAAGAGAACAACGTTCTCGATCCGATTCCAATTCGTTCGCCTTCGGATTCGGCTGTGCTCACGATCAACATGACTTTTTCAACAGCCTGCTAGAGGAACAACGCGGCGTTGACCAGATACCAGCGGCCATTGCGGTTGAGGCTTTTCGAAGGTCGAAGCGCTTTCACGGTTTGAGCTGGAAGACGTCCGTCAGAAAAGCTCGAACGTAAGTGCGGGCCTGACTGTTCGCAGACTCGTTGTAGGCGATCGTCGGGTCCCTTTCGACACAGGCGTCGCCATAGGTGAACGGTTTTTGCGTGTCGCGATTGATGATCTGATGGTCATCGGCCTCGGCGAGATGGCAATTGCGTGTCGTCGGCGCTCCCTTGAGTATAACCGGCGTCCGAAAAGCTGGGGCGTCGAAATAGTGCGAGGCGCCGGTGTACTCGACCAGTTTCACGTTCTTCTGCGCGCTCGTCAGGCGCTCCACATAGGCGCGGCAAGCTGCGACGGGATTGAAATTGTCTGAAGTGCCGTGGAGGATGCGAATGGGGCTATCGCTGACATCGGTGTCGTTCAGATAGCTGGTCGTGCAATCGGGATAGAAGGCGATGTGTGCGGCAAAGCGCAAGTTGTTTGCTGGACCAAGCGTTTGGTAAAGTCGGTTCATAGCCGAGTACAGGGCCGACTGGGCTCCCCGCGAGAAGCCAATCACAGCCACGCGGTTCGGATCGATACGTGGATGCTTGGCCAAACGGTCGAGAGCCCGATAGGCATCAACAGCCATATTGAGACGCCCGAACTGCATTTGATCCGTGGAAGCCGAAACCATTCCTCGTCCCGACAAGCTGTCAATGGCAAATGTAGCTATACCAAGCTGATTGAGTTCCCTCGACCACCCGTCAATCGCGCTTCCCGTTCCACCCATTCCACCTCCGGCATGGAGCAGAACAGCGGCAGGCAGCTTGTCGGTGCCGCCTCGAGGTAGACGTAACTCACCTGCGATCGTGACCGGTTGGCCGCCCTTTTGCCCGGCCAGGAAATCAACATCGCTCAGGGTCACCGACGAAATCGGAATGACTTCGAAGCGCGCCACCTGAGCGGTGGCCGTCTCGGCGAGTGCTACAAAAATAGCGGCTGTCACCCACTGTTTGATCATGCCCCGCCCGCTCGCGTTAGTACGGAACAGGACATCGCACAGGCGAAACCCGCCGCCAACAATTTCTGTGCGCTCCGCCGCAGGCGCCCAATCCCATGTTTCCTTGCGCAAGAACTCCACGAACGGTGGGTCGGAATGCGGGATTGAGCCCATGTCGGTCAATCACAAAGGCGGTTGGTATTACTTCAAATTGGTCATCGCGGTCAGGTCGACCGAGAGCCGGGCGAGGCCGGCTGCGCCGCACCAGTTGGAGCCGACGCCGCTCGGATTGATCGGGGTGACGTTGGTCGTTCCGGTCCC
>JAGXAF010000185.1 GCA_018971675.1 Bradyrhizobium sp. | reverse complement strand
CCGGAGCCACCGGCCAGCAGGGTGGCGCCGTTGTGAAGCAGTTGCTCGAGCGCGGTCATGAGGTACGCGCCGTCACCCGCGATACCAACTCCACAAAGGCAAAGGCGCTCGCAAGGACGGGGGTCACGCTCGTCAGCGCCGCCCTTGAGGACACAGGCGCGCTCACCAAAGCGCTCGAAGGCGCTACCTCGCTTTTTGCGGTGACGACACCGTTCGAAAAAGGGCCGGAAGCAGAAGTGAAGCAAGGCGTCTCCGCGGCCGACGCAGCCAAGGCCGCCGGTGTTCACCTGGTCTTCAGCTCGGTCGGCTCCGCCAACCGACAGACGGGCGTCCCGCATTTCGACAGCAAGTATGAGGTCGAAAAGCACATCGCCAGGATCGGCGTGCGCGCCTCGATCCTGGCACCCGTCTATTTCATGGAGAACCTCTATTTCGGCAAGGAGCAGCTCGCGAAAGGTGTCTACGCCACGCCGCTTCCGCCGACGCGGCGGCTTGCGCAAGTCGCCGTTGCCGACATCGGAGCTGTCGCCGTCCGCCTGCTCGAAGATCCAGACCGCTTCTCCGGGAAACGTTTCGACCTCGCAGGAGACGATCTCACAGGCAACGACGTCGTCGCCGTCCTCTCGCGAGTCACTGGCCGTCCGTTTACCTATTTCCAGGTCCCGATGGACGTCATCCGCCAGCACATGGGTGAAGACAACACCAAGATGTACGAGTGGTTCGACCGCGTCGGCTACACGTTCGATCGTGCGGCGTTCCGCCGCGAGTTTCCCGATGTCGCTTTCCACGTTTTCGAAACGTGGGCAAAGGCGCAGGACTGGAACACGCTTCTCCAGGGCGCATAGGACGCCGCGCGTCCGACGCATTCTGAAAGCCACGGATAGGGAGTGCTCCCATGAAAGCCGTTAGATTGTTGGAATATGATGGGCCGTTGGTGTTCAACGAGGTACCGACGCCAACGATTGCGAGCGATGAGGTCCTCGTCGGGATCAGATATACGGCCGTCAATCATCTGGATCTTGTTGAGGCCTCCGGAAAGGCAAGACAGATACTTCCGATCGACCTGCCGTGGATACCTGGTCATGAGTTTTCAGGCGTCGTCGAGCAGATCGGTAGTGACGTTGCGGCATATGCGCCCGGCGATGCCGTATTCGGTACGACCACCGGAACGGGGGCCTACGCGGAGTATCTGGCTGTCAAGGCGATGGCCATCGCAAGGAAGCCATCCAACCTCTCGTTTGAGGAGGCGGCATCCGTGCCGGTGGCTTCCCAAACGGCATGGCAGGGACTCTTCACACACGCTCATCTGAAAGCGGGACAAACAATCCTGGTTCATGGTGGTGCCGGCGCAGTGGGGACCTATGCGGTACAACTGGCATCGAATGCCGGGGCTACCGTCATTGCCACCGCCAGCGGCAACGATGAGGCGTACCTCACTTCAATCGGGGCTGGCCGGATTATCGATTATCGAAAGACGCAATTCGAGAAGGTCCTGCAAGAAAAGGTCGATGTGGTCTTCGACCTGGTCGGCGGCGATATACGGCGGTCGCTCCTCGTTTTGAAGGAAGGCGGCATTCTCGTCTCTGCCGTTCAGCCCGTATCGCAGGAAGAAGCCGCAGCGCACCGTGTGTCCGGCATGATGATGAGGCTAGCCCCGTCAGGAGAGATGCTCGACAGGATCGGGCGATTGCTGGAAGATGGGACGATACGAGCGGACGTCGCGACGGAATATGCGCTCGAAGACGTGACCCGCGCCTGGGAGGACCTCGCCGGGAGTCTGCCAGGGGTTCATGGAATGCCGCCCAGTGGGCAGGCAGCGGCAAGACGCAAGTCACACGGCAAGATCGTCCTGCGTGTAGCCTAGCCGCATCGAAGATGGACCAAGAGGAGGAGGAATGGCTAATTCCACAAAGCCGCGCGCCATCGGCTTGAACCATGTGGCGTTGGAAGTCGGCGATATTGAGGAGGCGCTGGCGTTCTACGGACGCATCTTCGACCTTCAATTGCGCGGTAAGAGCGAGACGATGGCCTTCATTGATCTTGGCGACCAATTCGTTGCGTTGCAGGCGGGGCGCAAACAGCCCGCCGATGACGGCCGGCATGTCGGTCTCGTTGTCGATGACAAGGAGGCTGTGCGCGCCGCCCTCAAGGCGGCGGGGATTAAACCGATCGGCGGCCCGTTTCTGGATTTCCGCGACCCCTGGGGCAATCGCATCGAGATCGTGGGCTATGACAATATCCAGTTCACCAAGGCTCCAAACGTTCTGCGCGGCATGGGCTTGACGCACCTGACCAAGAACGAAACGGCAAAAAAGGAGCTGGCGGAAAAAGGGATGTCGGTCAGCTAGCCCCCCGGCCCCGGCCATGCAAGCTAACGCGCTGTCTTCGATCTTGACTTGGATGCCGCAGGTTTGGATCCGGTCCTTGATCCGGCTTTAGATTTCGTCGCGAGCCAGATGACATGGTGGGCGCCGCGGCCCTTGGAGGTTGCGCGCACGCCGACTTCGTTGACCTCAAAATCGGCCGCGCGAAGCCGCTTTGAAAACGCGGCATTTGGTCCGGAGGACCACACCGCCAGCACGCCGGCCGGCCGCAGCGCGCGATGGATCGCTTTTAGTCCGCCGCTATCGTACAGCCCGTCATTGGCCTTGCGGATCAGTGCCTCCGGGCCGTTATCGACATCGAGCAGCACGGCATCGAATGCCGAAGCCGACGAGCCGATCACGTCGGCCACGTCGCCCTCGACAATATTGGCGCGCGGGTCGTTCAGGCTGTTGCCGAATAGCTCGGCCATCGGTCCACGCGCCCAGACGATCACCTCGGGGACCAGCTCGGCGATCGTCACCCTCGCCTCCGCGCTCAGGACCGCCAGCGCGGCGCGCAAGGTGAACCCCATGCCGAGTCCGCCGATCAGAACATGCGGACGCTGGACGCCCTCGATCTGTCGACAGGAGAGCGTCGCCAGCACCTTCTCCGATCCGTTGAGGCGGCTGCTCATCAGCTCATTCTGGCCGAGCATCATCGAGAACTCCGCGCCCCTTCGCATCAGGCGAAGTTCGGTCTCTGCTCCCGGCACCCGCGCCTTGCCGATCTGCGTCCACGGAATCATGCTGCTTCCAGCCTGTTCTGGCCGGCGTGACGCCGATACCTGGACCGCGCAGCGCATCGGTTTCGACAACAACCAACGCCGGCTGGCAGCAATTATCCGACCTTCCCGGAATATTCCGCATCGGTTACCTGTTCCATCCAGGTCACGTGATCTCCGTCCAGCGCTTCCTGCATCGCGAGATGGACCATGCCCGTGGTCGGCGAGGCGCCGTGCCAGTGCTTTTCCCCGGGTGGAATCCACACGACATCGCCAGGCCGGATCTCGTGGATCGGTCCCCCCTCACTTTGAAAACGGCCGACACCTTCAGTCACGTACAAGGTCTGCCCGAGCGGATGGGTGTGCCATGCGGTGCGTGCGCCGGGCTCGAACGCCACGCGGGTGCAGACGATCCGCATCGGAGCTTGAGGCGTGATGATCGGGTCCTGCCAGACAGTCCCCGTAAAGCTCTCTTTGGGCCCGCGACGCGTCGGCCGCGAACCAGCCTGGATAATTTCCATCGCCTGTCTCCCTGTTTCCTGTTGGACCTACTTCTTCGAAGCCGCATAGCGCGCCTTGGTCTCGGCGTTCATCGGATAGAGTCCTGGTAGTGCGGCGCCGCCATTCACCTGATCGACGATCCACGCTTCCATGCGCTCCTGCTCAGCGCCTTCGGCCAGAATGAGATCGAGGAACGCCTTGGGGATGACCACGGCCCCATCCTGATCGGCGACGATGATATCATCGGGGAAGATCGCCACCCCTCCGCATCCGATCGGCTCACCCCAGCCGACAAAGGTCAGGCCGGCGACCGAGGGCGGCGCCGCGAAACCATCGCACCATACCGGCAAGCCGGTGCCCAGCACGCCCTCGAGATCGCGCACCACGCCATCGGTAATCAAGGCGGCGACCTTACGCTTGACCATGCGTGCGCACAGGATATCGCCGAAAATGCCGGCGTTGGTGACGCCCATCGCATCGACCACGGCAATGCAGCCCTCTGGCATCGCCTCGATCGCGGTTCGCGTCGAAATCGGTGACGACCAGGATTCCGGTGTCGCCAGATCCTCGCGCGCGGGCACGAAGCGCAGCGTAAAGGCCGGTCCGACCAGCCGCGACTGCCCGGGCCGTAGCGGGCGGGTGCCGCGCAGCCAGACGTTTCGCAGACCTTTTTTCAGGAGGACGGTGGTGATGGTGGCCGTGGAAATCCTGGAAAGGGTCGCAATCGCTTCGGGGGTCAAGGACATCGAAAAGTTTGCTCCGGCAGGGGCCTATCGACGGCCGCATCTTGCGACGCACGGCCACCGCGTCAAGCGTGAATTCCACTTTGGAGCAAAACGCGCTAAAGGCTGATCGCAGCCCGCGCGTTTGTGAGGGCATCGGGTTCCAAAGTCATGGCTGCGTCGCTTTCTCCACCGCGTCTGCTGCCCAGCGGCGACAGCGCCGTCACCGTCGAATTCAGCCGCAACATCGACGATACGGCGAACCAGCGGGTGCTTGCGCTCGATCGGGCGCTGGCGCGCGAGCCGATCGACGGGGTGACCGAGACCGTACCGACCTATCGCTCGCTATTGGTGCACTATAATCCGCTCCGGATCGGCTTCGACGCCTTGAGCGAACAGCTCTCCGCGTTGGCCGGGGAGCCCGCGCCTGCGATCGCCAACGCGCGGCGCTGGCGCATTCCCGTCGCCTATGGGGGAGAACACGGCATCGACCTGGAGGATGTCGCGAAAACACTTGACACGACGCCCGACGACATCGTGGCCCGGCACGTCGCCGGCGATTACCGCGTCGCCATGATCGGCTTCACGCCTGGATGGTCATATCTCAGCGGGCTGGAAAAGTTCCTGCACATGCCGCGGCGGCAGAACCCGCGGCTGTTGACGCCCGCCGGCACGGTTTCCGTCGGCGGCGTGCAGACCGGCGTGCAGTGCCTCGCCGGCCCGTCGGGCTGGCACCTGTTGGGACGCACCGCGGTCAGAACCTATCAGCTGCATCGCGATCCGATCTTCCTGCTCGAACCCGGCGATCGCGTAACCTTTGCAAGGATCGACTACAAGACTTTCGCCGAGCAGGACCGCGCGGCGGAAGCGGGTGAGCTTGTCGCCGAGTTGATCGCGCCATGAGCAAGCTCGTCATTTCCAGCATCGGCCCTGCGAGTTCCGTGCAGGACGGCGGCAGGCTGGGGTCGCAACGCTACGGGCTTACACCAGGCGGTGCGGTCGACCGGTTGGCGCTGGCGGCGGCGAACGTGCTGGTTGGCAACGCGCCGTTTGCGGCGGCGGTCGAGATCGGGCCGTTGGGCGCCCGCCTCACGGCGCACCAGGGCGCGGTTCGCGTGGCGCTGGCGGGTGCGCTACGCACCGCCGACATCGCCGGGCGACCCGTGGCGTTCGATAGCTCGATGACGCTGGCGGACGGTGAAAGCCTGACGCTCGGTTTTGCACGCGGCGGTTCGTTCAGTTATCTCGCGATCGAGGGCGGTATTCGGGGTGAGCCGATGTTCGGCAGCCTATCGGTGAACGCGCGCGCCGGCCTCGGCAGTCCCTATCCTCGCCCGCTGCGGGACGGCGACGAATTGCAGACGATAGCGGCGAGCGGCGCGGCCGAGCGCCGCATCGAACTTCCCGAGGTCGCGGATGCGCCGATCCGGATCATGCTGGGTCCGCAGGATGATGAATTCGGCGAAGAGGCCAAAGCGCTGTTTCTGGACAGCGAGTGGAAGATATCGGCGACCAGCGATCGGATGGGCTACCGGCTGGAAGGCCCGGTGATCAAGCATCTATACGACCACAACATCGTCTCCGACGGCACCGTGAACGGCAGTATTCAGGTGCCGGGCAATGGCGTGCCGATCGTGCTGATGCCAGATCGTGGCACCAGCGGCGGTTACCCCAAGATCGCGACCGTGATCTCGGCCGATCTCGGTCGCCTCGCACAAATCCCCGCTGGCCGCAGCTTCCGGTTCAAGGCGGTAAGCATCGCGGAAGCGCACAAGGAACTGCGCGACTTCGTGAAATTGATCGACGCCCTGCCCGCCCGGTTGCGCGACGTAGAAAATTTTGATCTCAACCTCGAAACGCTGCAAGATGCCAATGTCGCCGGCAGTGCCGTCAACGCCATCGACGCCAAAACGTGGCACGTACCGGATTGACCACCAGGGATCTATCCACGCCAGCGGACCATCATCATGACAACAATCGATCTCAACTGCGATCTCGGCGAAGGGTTCGGCGCATGGGAGATGGGCAATGACGCCGCCATGATCGAGCTGGCCACCTCGGTCAACATTGCTTGCGGCTTCCATGCGGGCGATGCCGATATCATGCGCCGGACGGTGGAACTCGCCAAGGCGCGCGGCGTCAGCGTCGGCGCGCATCCCGGCTATCGCGATCTGCACGGTTTTGGGCGCCGCCCGATCCCCGGCCTGAAGGCCTCCGAGATCGAGAACCTCGTCGCCTACCAGATCGGCGCGCTGCAGGCGATCGCGACCGCGGCCGGGCACAAGGTGACCCACGTGAAAGCGCACGGCGCCCTTTCCAATGTCGCCTGCGAGGATGACATGACCGCAAAAGCCATCGCCGATGGGATCAAGGCGGTCGATCCCAACCTTGTTTTCGTGGTGCTTGCCAATTCGAGGCTGGTGAAGGCCGGTGAAGCGGCCAATCTGCCGATGGTGCACGAAGTGTTCGCCGACCGCGCCTATGAAGACGACAGCTCGCTGGTGTCGCGCCGCAAGCCCGGCGCGGTCTTGCACGACGTCGGGCGGATCGCGGAGCGCGTGGTGCGGATGGTGCAGGACGGCGCGGTGGTGTCGGTGACCGGCAAGCAGATCAAGATGCGCACCGACACCGTGTGCATTCACGGCGATACCCCCGGCGCGGTC
>JAGXAF010000184.1 GCA_018971675.1 Bradyrhizobium sp. | reverse complement strand
TCGCCGTCGGCCCGACCGCGCCGCTGGTGTTGCGCGGGCCCGCGCCGACGGTCGGTTGGGCGCCGGCGGCGTTGCCGCAGGCCGATGACGATACCGCGATGCGGCTGGTCGAACTCTACAGCCATCGCGATCCGGCGCTCGCTTCCGCGCTGTCGCAAGGCCTGCGACTGGAAAAGTCGGCGCAAGGCGACGACATGAAGCCGAAGCCCGGCACCAACCATGCCGGTGCGATGCGGCTGGTGGCGCGCGGCGCCGCCAAGCTGATGGCCGCCGATGATGGTCCGCGAATCGCGGCCCTGGCGTTCGACGGCTGGGACACCCATGCCAATGAAGGTGGCCCGGTCGGCCGGCTTGCGCAATTGCTCGGCGGCCTCGACGGCGCACTGGCGGAATTCGAAAGCGGATTGGGCGGGCGCTGGCGCGACACGGTGATCGTGGTTGCGACCGAATTCGGCCGCACCGCGCGCATCAACGGCACCGAAGGCACCGACCACGGCACCGGCACGGTGGCTCTGCTTGCCGGCGGCGCGATCAAGGGCGGCCGGGTGATTTCCGACTGGCCCGGATTGAAGCCGGCCAATCTCTACCAGGCCCGCGATCTGGCGCCCACCACCGACCTGCGCGCCGCCATCAAGGGCGTATTGCGCGATCATCTCGGCCTGTCCGATCGCGTGCTGGCGGACAACGTGTTCCCCGGCAGCGCGGCGGCGAAACCGATGAAGGGATTGGTGGGGTAGACGGCTTCCCTTTAACCTCGCCCCGCTCTTTGCGGGGAGAGGTCGGATCGCCCTTTGCGATCCGGGTGAGGGGCGGGGCAATGCGCGGCCCAGATCGAAAAGCCACCAGGATCGCACGACGATTGCGTATCGATCAAACAGATGCGGAAAAGGTTCTCTGGAATCGGATTCGCAATCGTCAGGTTGATGGACACAAATTCGTCCGGCAACAGCCGATCGAAAATTACATCTGCGATTTTGTTTGTCGCGAGCGAAGGCTGATCATCGAAGTGGACGGTAGCCAGCACAATGAGTCGGCCGCGGACGCCGTACGTGATCGCCGGTTGAGTGAGGGGGGTTACAGAGTGCTGCGCTTCTGGAACAATGAGGTGCTTGGAAATATCAATGGTGTTCTGGAAGTGATTCAAACCACGCTGTTGGCGCTGTAGCCCCTCACCCCGACCCTCTCCCCGTGAAGAACGGGGAGAGGGAGAAGAAGAACGACTTCACTTCGTAATGTTGTCGATCTCCGCAAGCTCTTCCGCCGTCAGTTCCCACTCGATCGCCTTGACGTTCTGCTCGATCTGTTCGGGGCGGGTGGCGCCGGCGGTAATGCTGGAGACCTGCGGGCGCGCGGCGAGCCATGAGAAGGCGAGTTCGAGCACGGTATGGCCGCGCTGCTCGGCAAAGGCCTGCAGCTTTTCCGCCATCTCCTCGTTGCGCGCGGTGGCAAAGCGATCGCGCAAGGCGGGCGCTTTCGCAAAGCGGGTGTGGTCGGGCGCGGCGGTGCCGCGCTTGTATTTACCGGTCAGAAGTCCGCTGGCGAGCGGGAAGAACGGCAGCAGGCCGAGCCTGTATTCCGTTGCCGCGGGCAGCCGGTCCTTTTCGATGCCGCGCACCAGAAGGCTGTATTCGTCCTGGCATGACACGAACCGGCTGACATTCATCGCGCGCGCGATGAATTCGGCCTCGGCGATGCGCCAGGCCGGAAAATTCGAATGGCCGATGTAGAGCACCTTGCCCTGGCGGACCAGATCGTCCAGCGCGCGCAGCGTTTCCTCCATCGGCGTCAGCGGATCGAAATCGTGCTGCTGGTACAGATCGATGTAGTCGGTCTTCAGCCGCTTCAGGCTGGCCTCGACCGCGGACATGATGTAGCGCCGTGACGCGCCCTGCTTGGTGCCGTCGGTTGCCATCGGCTTGGAGAATTTTGTCGCCAGCACGATGTCCTTGCGGCGGTCGCCGAGCACTTCGCCCAACACGGTCTCGGAGCCGCCCATGCCGGAATACATGTCCGCGGTATCGAACAGCGTGATGCCGAGGTCGATCGCCTTGTGGATGACCTTGCGCGAGGTTTCGAGATCGGTGCGCTGGCCGAAATTGTTGCAGCCAAGGCCGACGGCGGAGACGCGCAGGCCCGAGCCGCCGAGATTGCGAATTTGCATGGGGGTACCCTGTGAGGCTCAATGGGGCGGGACGGGCTATTGTGGTCCGCTGGTCATCCCGCCGCAAGGCGCGCGACATCGCGGCCCGCGGCGGTAGACGCCAAAAAGGTGCGGCCCCGGCCAGACATGGCTGACGGGACCGCTTTGGGGCGCTTGATCGACGGGGGAGCCTGATCAGACGCGAGTGGGAACCTAGGCCCATTGTATTACGTCGCGGTGACGGCCGGATTTATCCACAGCCACGCCGGTTGCCTCGCGATGGGGTTGGTCCGGTGGCTTTGCCGGTAGACCGGCGGGCGCAGCTTATTCAGCAGCGCGCTGGCTGATGATGTTGCTACCGCCGCGGCCGCGCAGCGACTGGTAGTACTCGAGCTTGGCCGGGTCGTCAGTGTCACGAACGAGATCGGTTACCGGCGTATAGCTGAGCATGCGTCCGCCGTCCGGCAACGCCGTACAACTGAAACGCAGCACCTGTCCGTCCCGGAGCTTGATGTTGATCGGCGTCTGGTCGCCGGCGCGCATCATCCTGGTGCGCGTCGCGATGAAGTTACTCAGCTCCTCCTCAGGCATCTCGTAACTGCCGACATCGCGGCCATGATACATCAGTGCGATGAACGGCGGCTTGGAGTCGGCCTTGTCGTCCGGCAAGGCGAAATAGTTGCGGAACGCACGGTTGATGAATTCCGCACGGGTGTCGGCATCCAACAGCACGATGCCGATGTCGACCTGGTCGAATGCCGCCGCCAGCCGCCCGGCGGTCGCATGGGTTTCGCGTTCCCAGGCGAGGGTATTCATCAGCCGCTCGCGCAGCAGGCCGGTGATGACGGCAGTCCCGTTCACCGTCAGCGCCAGCAACGCGAGTTGGACCAGGTCGCCGGTATCATAGTCGAGCGCCGCGCGTTGACTGAAGAAGAACAGCGCCGCGCCGATCACCGCGATGCAGGCGCTGGCCAGGCCCGAGGCGAGACCACTGAGCGAACCCGCGAACGCAACGATGCAAACGAACAATGGCGCGGGGTCGGGAATCGCCAATACGTGATGATTGAGCAGCACGGCGATCAACGCCGTCGCTGCTGTCAGTGCCGGACCAGAGATTGCGCGCCAGTTGAACTGCATTCCGTATTCTCGCCGCCACGAGAGTTATCGTCGCAGTTTGGCCGATAGTTGCGATCGCGGTGGGAATTTCCTTTCGGCATGCTTAAGGCGCGATGAACGACGCCGTTACGCGTTTGCGATTGTTTGATTCAAATCGCCGCGGCTGCCGGATCAGCGGCGGGACGAGGGCAGGGGGCGTGGCGGCCAACGGCTCCGGAAGATGACGTTGCGGGTCAGGCCGGAATCGGCATTGCCATGCTGGCCTTGATCGAGAACACCGTCACCGTCACGATGAGGCAGAGCGAGAGCGAGCCGATCGCGAGCGTGGCCACGACGGCGTCGTTCAGCCGGGTCGAGGCGACGGGCGCGGGACGGCTGTCAAAGCCTGCTGCACCGAGCGTCGGGTTCATGGTCGAAGTCCCCTGATGCGCGGCCGAATCAGCCGCGGGAACGCATGGTTCGCAGGCATCGCTGGCAACATTGCGGCGGCTCTCGATTCGATCGTGGCAAAACAACGGCGAGGATTGTGGCTACGCCTGCTATGGTCAGGCCTCGGCGGCAATTCCGGGACTATGCTCGATCTCGGGCCGCCATTCCATATCGACGAAGCCCGACGTCTGCTCGACCCGGCGCAACCAGGCGCGGACCGCGGGAAAGGTCGCCAGATCATAATCGCAGCGATCGGCGACATGGGTGTAGCCGTAAAGCGCGATGTCGGCGACGGTGAGCTGTCCGGCGGCGAAATACTGGTTGGTCTTGAGGTGGTTTTCCATCACCTGCAACGCGGCATAGCCGCGTTCCATCCAGTCTTCCAGCGCATGCGTCTGCAAGGTGCGGCCGCCCTTGACCAGCGACAGCCAGAAATAGGCCGCGCCGATATTGGGCTCCAGCGCGTGCTGTTCGAAGAACATCCACTGCAGCGCCTCGGCGCGTTCGATCTGCGTGTCCGGCGCGAGTGATGTGCCGCCGGCGACATACCATAGAATGGCGTTTGACTCCGCGAGAAAGCGTCCTTCCGCGACCTCCAGCAGCGGCACCTGTCCGCTCGGATTCTTGGCGAGGAATTCCGGCGTGCGGCTCTCGCCGCGCAGGATGTCGATCTCGATCGCGCGATAGGGGGCGTTGAGCAGTGCCAGCGCAAGGCGGACCTTGTAGCTGTTGCCGGAGCGCTGCATCGAATAGAGTTTGTACATTGAACTCTTTTGGGGCTCTCTTGATCGGAGGTGACGCGTCTGATCAGGGTGATGCGCCGGGCGCGGAAGGCAACAAGGGCAAGCCGGTCTTGTTATCCCGCAACGCGGCTAAACAATGATGCCGATGCGGATGGCCTGCAAGCCCCGACAATGGAAAAAGTCGAAATTCCCTGCCGCACTGCAAGCGCCGGAAATGTCTTGCTCGTTTGTGCCAACACGACCGTACACGCCGGATCACGCTTGCGCGATTCCGGGTGAGCCGATCGCGGAAGCAGCGCGGCCGCGCATTGCGCGGTACATCCCCAGCGCATACAGCGCCATGATTGCCATCAAGCCAAGCGGCACGCCGGTCGCGCCGGCGATCCCGCGCGCCAACAGCGGCGTGATCCAGGCGGCCGCCAGCAGGCTGATCTCGAAATCGCGAAAGCCGTTCGACCAGCTCGAGGCAATGAAGAACGCCATCGCCGGGCCGAGGATGGTGAGGTCGTAATCGAGCGTGTGGGGCGAGGCGAGCAGCGTTGCGATCATCAGCAGGGCGGCCTTGAGTTCGCGATCGTCCGATGTCCGCCACGTCCACGCCACGCCGCCGATCGCCGCGATCGATGCGGCACCCTGCACCAGATAGGCGAGCGGAATGTCGCCGCCCCACAATCTGATCGCGGCGAAAACGCTTTGCAGTTTTTCGAAGCCGACGTCGCCTTGTTCGAGCAGGAGCTTGCGCGAGGTTTCGGTGGACGCGACGAATGCCCACCAGACGTCAGTCCCGAAGGCGAGGGCGGCAGCGCCCGTAAGCGCAATCACTGTCAGGCCGGCGGCAGCCGTCGCGCGCCATTGCGCTGCTGCCAATAGCGCGACCGGAATCAGGAGTCCGAATTGCGGCTTGTAGGCGAGCAGTCCGAACAGGATGCCGGAAAGTATTGGCCGTTGCGGCAATGCCAGCAGCGCCCCTCCGAGCAATCCCGCGGTGAGAAAGCCGTTCTGGCCGTGTCCGAGATTGATGAAGACCGCCGGGAAGGCGGCGGCCACCGGCAGCCAGAGCCGCGCGATCGCGGCATGCTCGCGCCGTAGCGGTCTCAGGATCGCGGCGATGACGGCGAGATAGACCGCAAAGCTCGCGCCCTGCCACACGATCAGGGCGAGGGGATATGGCAGCAGCGCCAGCGGCACCGCGAGGAGAAGAAAGATCGGCGGGTACAGCCAGCCGTAATAGGGCGTGGCGGCGCCGAAGATCTGCTGCTCGCGGGCATAATGGGCGGCCATGTCGTAGACCGCGGCGGCGTGCCCTTCGAGTGCCAGGGAACCTGCGGTGTAAAAGCTCGAGAAATCGGTACCGATCGGCTTGCCGTTGCGGTCGATCAGGCCGTCTGACAGCGCGATCCAGCCGATCGTGGCGACGGCATAAAGCGTCAGCAGGATCAGGCTATAGGCGCGCGCGCGGTCCGCGGTCAGCCAGCGGCCGATCCGCAGGTCTTGCCAAGGGGTCGCTTGCCAGAAATGAGTCATATCGCCGCAGAAGTTTTCCGAATGTTGCGCGAGCTTAGGGGCGGCTTTTTAACGTTTCCTGAAGTTTGGCTGCGTCCGCGCAAGCTTCTTGCGGTGCAGCGTGGCACGCTCTAGGGTGCGTCGATCCCATCCAAAAAGAGTCGTGAAAGCGCTGGCTTCACGACGCCTGCGAGGAGATGACGATGCCGTTCCTGTCCGCTGCGCTGGCCCGTGTGAAGCCGTCCGCCACGATCGCGGTCACGGATAAGGCACGCGCGCTCAAAGCGGCCGGGCGCAACGTCATCGGCCTTGGCGCCGGCGAGCCCGATTTCGACACCCCCGCCAACATCAAGCTGGCGGCGATCCGTGCCATCGAGGCAGGCAAGACCAAATATACCGCGGTGGACGGCATTCCCGAGCTGAAGGAGGCGATCATCGCCAAGTTTCAGCGCGAGAACGGGCTGACCTACAAGCCGAACCAGGTGATCGTCGGAACCGGTGGCAAGCAGGTGCTCTACAACGCGCTGATGGCCACCATCAATCCCGGCGACGAGGTCATCATCCCCGCGCCCTATTGGGTGAGCTATCCGGAAATGGTGGCGCTCGCCGGTGGCGAACCGGTGCCCGTCGTGTGCACCGCGGCGCAGGGTTTCAAATTGCAGCCGGAAGCGCTCGAAAAGGCGATCACGCCCAGGACCAAATGGATCATCCTGTGCTCGCCGTCGAACCCGACCGGCGCCGCCTATACGCGCGGCGAGTTGAAGGCGATTACCGACGTGCTGGTGAAGCATCCGCATGTCTGGGTGATGACCGACGACATGTACGAGCATCTGGTCTACGACGACTTCGTGTTCACGACACCCGCGCAGGTCGAGCCGAAGCTGTATGAGCGAACGCTGACGGTGAACGGCGTCTCCAAGGCCTATTGCATGACCGGCTGGCGCATCGGCTATGCCGGCGGGCCCGCGGAGCTGATCAAGGCGATGGCGACGATCCAGTCGCAGTCGACCTCGAACCCGTCGTCGATCTCGCAATGGGCGGCGGTCGAGGCGCTCAGCGGCCCGCA
>JAGXAF010000183.1 GCA_018971675.1 Bradyrhizobium sp. | reverse complement strand
TGCCAGCATCACCAGCCGATCGAAACCGAGCGCGACCCCGCTGGATGGCGGCATTGCGGCGACCGCGTCGAGAAAATCCTCATCGAGCGGATAACGCTCGCCGTAGCGCAACTCTTTTTCATCCATCGCCGTGATGAAGCGGCGGCGCTGCTCGGTGGCATCGGTCAATTCGCCAAAGCCGTTGGCAAGCTCCACACCGCAGGCATAGATCTCGAATCTCTCGGCGACACGGGGATCGGACGGACTGGTGCGCGCCAAGGCAGCCTCCGGCACGGGATATTCGGATAGCACGGTCAGACGCCCCTGCCCCAGTTTCGGCTCGACATGCTCGACCAGCACCTTGCTGAAAATGTCCGACCAGGTGTCGTCGTCGGTGATCCGCACGCACTGCCTTGCCGAGCCCGCCAGCGCCGCGCGGTCACCTTCGCCGCCCGATATCGTCGCTAACAGATCGATGCCAGCAAAGCGCTCGAATGCCGCCGCCACTGTCAGCCGTTCCGGCTCGGCAAAAGGATCGGCGCTCGCGCCGCGAAACGAAAACCGTCCGATACCGGTTGCCTGCGCCGCCTGGGCGATCACCACGACTCCGTCGGTCATGACCGCATCATAGGCCGCATTGGCCCGATACCATTCCAGCATGGTGAATTCAGGCAGATGCAGGTCGCCACGCTCGCGGTCGCGGAATACCCGGGCGAATTCGAAGATTTTCGCTTCGCCCGCGGCGAGGAGTTTCTTGGCGGCGAATTCAGGAGAGGTTCGCAAATAATGTGTCGCACGGCCGCCGCGAGCATCGACAAGCTCGGTGCGGGGGGCATGCAGATGCGTCTCGTTACCGGGCGAAACCTGCAAAATTCCGGTCTCGACCTCGACAAAACCCTGGCGATCGAACCACGCCCGGAGCGCGCGGGTGATCGCGGCCCGCGCCGTCAGAAACGGCTTGCGATCGGCGTAGCGTGCGGCCGACCACCATGGTGAGGATTGGTCGATCCCCGCCATCAACGACCTGCCTGAAACCGCCGCCAGCCGATTTCCAGAGCGCCTACCGGCAGGTTCGGAAGATCGGCGGATCGCTTTGACATTATTCGGCTTTCGAAAGCAGCGGGCCAGCGGCCACCAGACGCTCCCTTTCATGTCGAAAGACATCGGCCTTGTCCATTGGCACGATCTGAAACCCGCAAAACGCTGGCATCTGGAGGGCAAATCAGTATGTTGCAGCCCGAACCGCCCTGGCGGCCCGAAGGACATCCCTGTCTGGACCGGCCGAGGGCCAGAAATCCGGGAAAAAAGCTTTGAAAGTCATCGCCAGTTCTATTCGCAAGGGCAACGTCATCGAGCAAGACGGCAAGCTTTATGTGGTCCTGACCGCCGAAAATATCCACCCCGGCAAGGGAACACCGGTGAGCCAGATCGAAATGCGCCGAATCAGCGACGGCGTGAAGATTTCCGAGCGCTACAAGACGACCGACCAGGTCGAAAAGGCCACGATCGAGGACCAGAACTTCAGCTACCTTTACAAGGATGCTGATGGCTTCCACTTCATGAACACGGATAATTACGATCAGGTCCGGGTGCCGGAGGACGTGATCGGTAGCGCGGCGCCCTATCTTCAAGAGAACATGGCCGTGAAGCTGTCGATTCATGGCGCAACTCCGGTGGCGATCCAGATGCCGCAGCGAGCGACGCTGGAAGTTGTGGAAACCGAGCCGGTTACCAAAGGACAGACCGCGTCGTCTTCCTATAAGCCGGCGGTTCTCTCCAACGGCGTGCGCACCGCCGTGCCGCCGCATATCACCACAGGTACGCGGATCGTGGTCATGACCGAGGACGGTTCCTACGTCGAGCGCGCAAAGGATTAGGCAACATCGGGCATGCGTCGGGGGCGGTTGAAAACAAAGGCAGTTGGCCGCCCTCCTTTCCGGCTGCTTGCGCCGACGCTGATATCCACCCTGTTACTCGTCGCCGGCCAGTCCACGCTACACGCCGACGAATTCAGGACGCCGGCGATTTCGGCGGTGCATGTCGACTGGCGCGCGGCTCTCGACCAGCTCCGCTCGGAAGTCAGCGCGGTGCCTTCAGCCTTGACGTTTTCAAGCCCGCGCCGGGTGCCCGCATCCGATCCGCGCTCGATGCCGGCGCTGATGCAGCTCAATGCGGTGACATCGAATATCTTCGAAGGCATCGACCAAAGCACGGTTCCGGTGCTGTTGCCGTTCGACACAGCGGCGTTTCTTGAGGCACGGGCCAGCGGCGCGCCGGCCGAACTCTCGCTCCCGCACTACCAGGCCGATTTCCGGCCCGTTGACCTGTTTGAGGCGGGCCCGGCGGGTTACGACGCGGTTTTTTCGCTCGAACCTGGCGACGGCTTGCCGCATCGAACCTTTGCCAAGCCTGTCGAGGTCCAGATTACAGGCTCGATCCTGACTTACAACATCAATGATCCGCTCGGCGGCAAGGGCGAACCGGTCAGGGCCTTGCAGGCGCAATTCCCCGATCTTCGCCGCGTCATCCGCGAGGGCTATGTCCGTTACGCCTTCACGCGCTTCGGCGTTCCCTATGTTGTCTCGATCCAGTGCCTCGACAGCGCACCCAGCGAACGGCGGCTGGCTTGCCGCGAGGCCTACCCCGTCGCCGAGCGCTTTCTCAAGGCGCTGCGCATCACCGGCGGCGAGGCCTCGCGGGTGCGGACGGACATCCCGTCCGAGGTCGTCGAACGCCCGAGAGAATGGTCGACCGACTTTACCTATCGCCCGGTCGGCGATCTCATCGTCAACAGCGGCTATCACAAGCAAGGCGGCCGCGCCGACCTGACTGCCTTCTCGCAAATCCGGTTCCCACTGGAGCGAACGCCCGCCTTTGTCCATTCGCAATCCTTTCGCGAGCACGACAAGGCCGGTCAACCGTCGGGAGGCTACCCCTGGCGCGATAATTTCTGCGAATCCCGCAGTTTCGACGTCGGACAATGTCCTGCTGGATTCGGCCATCAAGGTGAGGACATCCGCCCGGCGCCATGTCCCGCAAAGAGCGGCGCGGAACGTTGCGATCCTAAACATCAGGCGGTCGTAGCGGTACGCGACGGCATCGTGATCCGCTCGCCGAAACAGCAATCGGTGACCTTGCAGGTCAACGACAGCAACGAGCACATTCGGTTTCGTTACATGCACATGAACCCGGCGCGCATGGATGCCGACGGCCTGCTCAACGGCCGGCAGGTCGGCGAAGGCGAGACGATCGGCGTGGTCTCGAACTATCTCGATCACCCCAACGGCACCACGCGGCACCTGCATTTCGACGTGCAGGTATTCACCCGCGACGGCTGGCTCTGGGTCAATCCCTACGTCACCCTGATTTCGGCCTATGAGCGCCTGATCCGCGGGCGCGGTCGCGAGATCGGCCCCGAAATCGCCGGCGCCCCCGTGGCGCATGCGATGCCTGAAGATGTCATCCACCCCGACATGCAAGAAGGTGGCGAGAACTAAAGCGGAATGAAGTTAGCTTGAATCGGTTTAGGATTCCAAATCAGGCGATTTCTGATTCACCATGCTGAATTGGCTGGAGGCCAGCATGAATGGGCAAGCCTTATAACCCCATCGAATAAGCCTTTGCCATGCCAAGCTCAAACACGTCCTCCGAAAAGCTGCCGCCCGAACCGTCGAAGCTGTTTGCCTCGCAATCAGCCAAGCTCTGCAGCTCTTCACGCCCGAAGGACGCGCAAGCTACTTTGCAAACTCAGGATATCGACGAAGCTAGCTTCATCAAGCTTTTAGCCCAGCGAATTGATGATTTCCCGATAAGCTGCCTCTGGAAACGCTTTCAGCGTGTGCGTCCGGACATTTCCCAGCATGCCTATCTGCAGGCTGAAACGTGCTGCCACAGCGTCGTCCGGAGCTTCGAAGATCGCGACCATGTCATAGTCGCCCATGGTCAGGTAGAAGGATTTGAACTCGCCGCTCATATCTTTGAGGGCTCTCTTCGCAGCATCCAGACGACGTGGCGATTCCTTCGCCTTCAGGATCCCTTGCTCGGTCCAATTTGCAAGCATGACGTATGTGGTCATGATCGTCCTCCTTCTGGGTCCAGCCCCGGATAATCTCCGGGGGCAGGCTTGCTCCTCTTCGGGACGGAAAAATGCTGCCAGACCCCCGGCAACTCGGTGAGCCGCAGATCGATCATCACGACCTTTTCGTCCTTATCGCCTTCAGGAGATCGTCGGCTATTGCACAATTCGGAACCCTGGCTTCGCTCCTGTATCCGAGAGAGCGCGCGCCGCAGCCAAGCTCTGCCTGGGGACGAATTTGGCCACATCCCACCTTCCGGCGCCGCCGTTGGCGACGCCCGCATGCAGGCACGCCTTTGTCGCGAGCGACCCTTCAGCTTCAGCTTTGGTGCGGCCCGCGCATGATCTTCATTGCGTCTTCGACATGCCTCCAGGTTCTGGCCAATTCGACCTCGCCCCTTGCCTCAAGGTCAACGGCATTCCGGGCGGCTTCGGCAATAGCCTTCTCGCCGTGCGCTTCCAGCAACTGGCGTGCATAGTCATGAATTTCGATTTCTCGCATGGCGCCATACTCCTTAGTTCTGCACGACCGTGAATTCCAGCCGCAGAACCGTAGACGTCCATCAAGCTCACACAGTCTGCATCCAGACACGGCAGGTTTGCAAGAGCTCTCTTCCAGGTCTTAGGCCCTTCCAAGTCTTGGCCGCAAAAAACCGGACGCTGGCAACCTCGACGGGGAGGTCGTAATTCCATTTGCGCCAGATCAAGCGCAGACGCTGCTGGCATGCAATAATTGCCGTGTCCGCAATTTGCACTCGTTCCGCCCATTGCGCAAAATTACGGCTAATGATGGTGAGGTCATCTGTTGTGTGGCGGAGGAATCACGCCAGGCGACTTCATGACGGTAGGCATGAGCCCAAAGCGGGCGGAGCGGTCTAAGCGCGTTCTACTACAATTGGTTTCTCAGGGACTATAAGCGGACTTTCAGCCCATTTCACCGCGGGGTCGTCACAACTTATGCATTGGAGGTCGGTGCGGCCGCAGATGGTGACAACCGGTGTCAGTCGCTTTCCGCACTTCGGACAGCGCATTGTTCGATCCATGAGATGATCCTCCATGAGATGATCCTCCCGAGTTTTCCACCCCTAACCCACGACTGGCACTTTTGTTCCATCCGAGCCTTACAACCGAAACAGGGGATGCTGTCGATCGCGTCGTGGTCGTGTAGACGCACGCCCTAATTTAGGCCGGCGGAAAAGCCGGCGCGGCTGGATACGTCGTTCCAGCGTCAGGTTCCGGCTTTGCCTTGCTTGTCGCGGGCGAGGCGGAAGGCCTCGGCGAACGCTCCGCCGCCTGGCTCATCCTTCTTGCGCGGTGCCGCCGAAGTCATTGAGGCCCGCGCGATATCGCGCGGCTTGCCTTGCGCAGGCCCCTCACCTTTGGCGGCAAGCTCGTCATCGAGCCGCAGCGTCAGCGCAATGCGCTTGCGGGCAACCTCGACTTCCAGCACCTTCACCTTGACGATGTCGCCCGGCTTTACCACCTCGCGCGGATCCTTGATGAAGGTCCTGGACATCGCCGAGATGTGCACCAGCCCGTCCTGATGCACGCCGATGTCGACGAAGGCGCCGAACGCCGCGACATTGGTCACGGTGCCTTCGAGGATCATGCCGCGCTTGAGGTCCTTCAGGGTCTCGACGCCTTCCTTGAATTCTGCTGCCTTAAAGGCGGGGCGTGGATCGCGGCCAGGCTTTTCCAGTTCACGCAAAATGTCGGTCACCGTCGGCAAGCCGAACGTGCCGTCCACGAAAGTCTGTGGATTCAACCGACGCACGATCTCGCCGTTTCCAATCAGCGCCTTGATGTCGCTCTTGGTGGCGTTGAGAATCCGTCGGACCACCGGGTAGGCTTCCGGATGCACGCCAGACGCATCGAGGGGATCGTCGCCGCCATTGATGCGCAGGAAGCCTGCACATTGCTCGAAGGCTTTCGGTCCGAGCCGCGGCACATCCTTCAGCACCTTGCGCGATTTGAACGGGCCATTGGCGTCGCGATACTGAACAATGCTTTGCGCAAGGCCCGAGCCGATGCCAGACACCCGCGCCAGCAACGGCGCCGAGGCGGTGTTGGCGTCGACGCCGACCGCATTGACGCAGTCCTCCACGACGGCATCGAGCGAGCGTGCCAGCTTGGTTTCACCGAGATCATGCTGGTATTGCCCGACGCCGATCGCCTTGGGATCGATCTTCACCAGTTCGGCCAGCGGATCCTGCAGACGCCGTGCGATCGACACCGCCCCGCGCATGGTGACGTCGAGCTCCGGCAGTTCCTCGGATGCGAACGCCGACGCCGAATAGACCGATGCGCCGGCTTCCGAAACGACGATCTTCGACATTTTCAGATCCGGCAGCAGCTTGACCAGTTCGAGGGCGAGCTTGTCAGTCTCGCGCGATGCAGTGCCGTTGCCGATCGCGATCAAATCGACGCGATGTGCTACCGCCAGTTTTCCTAACGTCGCCAGCGCCTCGTCCCAGCGCTTTTGCGGTTCGTGCGGATAGACCGCGGTGGTAGCCACCACCTTGCCGGTGGCATCGACGATAGCGACCTTGACGCCAGAGCGAAAGCCGGGATCGAGGCCCATGGTGACGCGCGCACCCGCCGGCGCTGCCAACAACAGGTCGCGCAGGTTGGATGCAAACACACGTACGGCTTCGGTCTCGGCTGACGTCCATAGCCGCATCCGCAGATCGATGCCGAGATGCAGCTGAATCTTGGTGCGCCATGCCCATTTCACTGTCTCCACCAGCCAACGATCGCCGGCACGACCCTGGTTGGATATCGCGAAACGCTGCATGATCTTCAGCTCGTATGGGCCGGGAATGCCGTCGACCGGAGGCTGCGCGTCAGGTAGCAATTGCAAGTCGAGGATATCTTCCTTCTCGCCGCGGAACAGCGCCAGAATGCGGTGTGACGGCAGCTTCGGCAACGGCTGACGAAACTCGAAATAATCCTTGAACTTCTCGCCCTCGG